>NZ_JAMBMW010000017.1:0-44517 GCF_024208055.1 Candidatus Nebulibacter yamunensis | reverse complement strand
GTAAATCAAGGACTCAAACGCTTGTTTTACACTTAGTTACAAACTGTAATTAAAACGTAATTGTGTTAGCTCCCTGTTTAGCGGTATGCTAAATTGCGTAAACTAAATTGAAGGAGATTATTATGCGGTATTTAATAACACTGTTATCTTTAATAATTTTTTCTTGTTCTCAAGCAAATGTAGAGATGCCAGTCAAAATTGTCAGTCTTAAAGATAATATTTTAGCTTACGATGAAGTTTTAGCTAAAATGGAAAAATATAATATTCCTTTAAACGACGTAGTTCTTCTTTTTAATAGAATTATTTCCAGTAATCAAGATAACAATGGTTTAAGAGTGAAGTATGATTCCTTAGGAAATTTAACATTGTTTGTAAATGTAGACAAATTATTGGTAACAAACTTAGATGTCGATGATGAATGAAGGAGGATGTTAGAATGAATAAATTCAGAAATTGTTTTATATTATTTATCTCACTTTTGTTGCTATTGCTTCACGCAAATGCTAGTGCAAGAGCCTTGTATTTTTGTACTAATGATTTAGAATTATCAAAAAATGATCAGCGTATTCCTAACTATAAAATATCAGGTTACATAGAGCCTTTATTAAATTTAAATGACTCTTCTAATTCTATATTAAGACATTGCTTTATTTTACTTGGACGTGAAGACGATACAGGTAAGGTTCATATTAATCAATCTATTGGTTTTGGTAATCATGAGATAGTAAGTTTTAGCGAAGGACAGGCTGGATCAGAAAATTTTGATAATAAAAAGGGTGTTTCCTGTGCTAAAATTAAAGATTATGGTAAGGCTAAGACATGGAAACAAGATTGGTCACTAATAATTGATTACTTTGATAATGCTATAGACAAAGGATATAATATTCTACATACAAATTGTTGTAACGTTGCATATAATTCAGTCAAATCTCTTGAAGGAGTAAACTTGAAGGAAGTTAATGATTCTTCCTACAATATTAACTATGGTGTTGGAATATACCGAGAATACCCAAAATCTGGTGAATTAATAGGTCATACCAAAGATTTCAAAAATAAATACCCATCGGTTTGTAGTGTTATAGGATATACTGCTGCTTTTGCAGTTGTGGGAGCAGCAGCTTATGGGGTATACAAATATTGCAATCAACAAAAAGTGAAAGTGCAGTAACTTTATTTTATGCTATAATAGGTTTTAATTTTACCTTTACTTATGGTTATGTCTTATATTGAGCCTAACTTTTTCAGCTCACTTCAAACCGGTAGACGGGTGCTCGAAGCCAAGCATCTTTGGCTGGGTAATGACTCTCATATAGAAACCCCTACTCGATTAACTCCGGAGCTAATGCCTTTACCACAGGGGATGATTATTATCGGTAATGTCGATAATGTAGGACAAGCAAGCAATGCTTTACTTGATTTAAACACGGAAGTGACTCAATTAGGGGATGAGGTGACTTTACTTCAAAACATTTTAGGAAATATTCAGCAAACGATTACTACGCTATTTGATCAGCTTGCCAATCAACAGCTAACCTTAATGGGGGATATTCTTGCGACAGGTTTGATTTCCGGACCAATAGCTACCCGTTTTGCAGATAATCCTGTGTTTCATGGTCATAGTATTACTTTAGCGGGTGGGTCGGTTGAGGAAAGACCTTCTGATCCTACGGTTGGGATGTTACGATACTGTATCTAACTGTAGATTTTCTATAGCTTTTACTTCGATTTCTTGTTACAATTAGTTTCATAAATGGTTTTGAGGGGCTTATTGTGTCCGCAAAAGTTGAATTTTATGATGGTGCTGCTTGGGTACCGGTATTACTGGGTGCTTTACAAGGGACAAACAATCAAATTACGGTTACCCAAGACCCGGTAACCAAGATGTTTACGCTTGCGATTGCAGTCAATCCGGTATTGCCTGGTGATACGACGATTGACAGTACGGGTTTTCTTAGATTACCGGTAGGCAATAGCGCAGATCGACCAACTACACCACAGGCGGGCATGATTCGCTTTAACACTTCTCTATAAGGGATTATCGTGCAAGTTGAATATTACGATGGTGGCCAATGGGTGGGTTTATGTGCGCCAAGTGCTGCTGTTCCGATCACAACCGGTTTGGATTGGCGTAATGGCAATCAAAGAGGGTTTCGGTTAGGGCATTTAACGCAGCCTACGGATAACTTAGGGATGTTGCATTTAAGTATGTTGAGTTATCAGCAGGCTAACGAAAATTCAGGGTTGGTATCGACTCGGATTATGACGTTTAACGATAATAATAGTGAGGTGTTTGAGTTTTTAAAACCCGTTAAACTGACACAAGGGTTTAGCAGTAATTTCACGCTTGATTTAAATGGTAATCGGATTATCAATCTTGCTGACCCGTTAAATATCGGCGATGCGGTTAATTTGGGTTACATGAATCAGGCGATTGCAAATGCCTTTTCAAGTGCGACAACGATTACGTTAACGGGTGCAGTTTCAGGATCGGGTAGCGGCACGATTAGCACAACACTCACTACTCGATTAAATCAAGTATTGGTCCCGACTGGTACAGTAGATCTAAACAATCAGCGGATCACTAATCTAGCTAGTCCAACACTCAGTAATGATGCAACCAATAAAACCTATGTTGATAACCGAAGGCTTGATCAGCTATTAGCACCGACAAGCGCGATTAATATAAATCTTCAACGGATAACGAATGTAGCCAGCCCAAGCTCGAGTAGTGATGCGGCAACCAAAGCCTATGTTGATGCACAAGCTTCTAGTGGCACCCCTTATATTAACCAGTTACCGATTAACGGCGATGTGAATTTAGGCAGTTATGCTCTTGGGGCATTTAATCTAACAGCCGGTAATCAAGTCACGGCTTATCAGTTTGTAATTAACAATAGTAGTCTATTAAATGGCATTGGCTTAAAAATCAATGCAGTTTCGAGTAGAACAATCGAGTTTGGTTATAACAGTAACCTAAACGAAGCCTATGTGTGGACGGGTTCAGCGACTCCGATTAAATTGGGTACCAACGGCATTAAACGAATGGATATCTCGGCTACTACGGGTAAAACGACGATTTACGATGGAAGTTATCAGTTGTATTTTAGACCGGCTAGTAATTATTTAGATTTAAGGGGAAGTTATGTTTACAACTCAGCCACCTCTAGTATTATTGAAACGAATGCGTTAGGAGAAACTGCCGCGATTGTGATGAATGGTGATTATATGCAATTCATCACGCCGATGGATACATTAGGGTTTATTTTTACCGATGAGGATAATAATCCGCAAACTACTTATGTGTCGTATATTTCGAGTAGTGGTTCTTTGGTTATTTCTAGTTCAAAAGAACGCAAATACAGTATTTATAAGAAAACGCAAAAAGACTATTTGTCGCGTTTGAATCAGTTAGGCATTTACAGTTATGCGCTGAAAGTGCCGGTGCTAGAAGAGGACAATGTTGAACGTAAAACCCGTAAATATTTTAAAAACAAAGAACTACAATTAGGGGTGTTAGCGGAGGAAGTAGAAACGTTATTTGACAATGCCACGAATATTACCAAGTTAATCACGATCGATAAAAGATATAATAACAGCAAAGACTTTAATCAGTTGACCCAGAATTTCCAACCGGCTATCACCGATGAGGAATATATCGCTAAAAAGCAAGAGAATAAAGGTATTGGTGTTGATTATCAGCGGTTACTGTGCTATACCATTTTAGCGATGCAGGAATTAAGTCAACAAGTGGCGCTACTTGAGAAGCAAATTCAAGTCCAAAAACCTAACTAAGATGAAGACAATAAAGACAATAAAATAAAGTAAAAAAAAATAAGGAAGCGTTATGATAGTATCGGATAGAAATGCCTTAAAGTTAGTGTCGCAATTAAGTGTAGACAGTCAGTTTTGTAACCAGTATGGCACACAGATATTTGGGTATCGTGGTGAGGACAGTGACGAGTATCGCAAACTGTGTGTTCAGTATCAGGAAGTGATTGCTGATATGGAAAGGACGATTGCCTTAATCAAACCTAAAATACCGGTAGCCAAAGCTTAAATCATGACGGCTTATCCTTTTATCAAGCATCGCAATGCCTCGGTTAAGATGACTAATCTAGAAACCGTGATTATTGAGGCCCAGCAAACGTTAATAATAGACAGCTTACATGCGGTTAATACAACGATTGCGGCGGATGCAAAACTGCATTTAAGCGTGTATATGGTCAAAGTTGTTGGTGGAGAACGGGTGAAGATTCCTTTGATTCAGCGCCAACTTTTTGGTGCTAATCAGTCACGAGGTTTGCTCGAGCATGAAGTGCTCTATTTAGAAATCGGGGATGCACTCGTAGGGGTTACAGATTTTTCAGAGAACAGTATGGTGGTAACGGTTTCTTACCGTGAATTAAGCGTTGTTGACGACGTCAATTAAGGCAACTTAATGAAATTAAGCGATAAACAGCAAAAAGCGTTTGATAAAGCGCGTTATTTTTTTCGTTATGCGGCGTCTAGTCCAACGATTAAGGCTTTTCGTCAGAAAGTGATTGAAGATTATGGTTTTTATGATGGCACGGGACAGTGGGATAGGATACAGTTTGAGCGTTTACAGAAAAGCGGCTGCACTCCTCAGGTATTTAATGTAATTAAGCCGCATATTAATAGTTTAACGAGTGTGGACGTGCAAACGCGTTTTCGGATAGCCTTTCGTAGTCATTCAGGGAAGCCAGAGGAAGATTTATTGGCTAAAGCGGTGACGCACTTAGCCTACAGTATACAAGAAAACCAGGATATGACCTATCGATCAACGGCGAAATTTATGGATGTGTTGATTACCGGTATTGGCTGGAGTAATGTGTATCGTGACCCTCACTTGAGGGAAATCCAATACGAACAGGTACATCCGTTAGATGTTTTGTTTGATCCGGATGATTTAAGTTGTCAGTTGACTGAATCGGAGTTTGTGATTCGGATGCGTTGGGTACCGTTATCGCAGGTTGAGAAGTTGTGGCCACAACACAAAGCGTATTTTGAATCGCGTTTTGATGAGTATACCTCAGACAGTCACCGGGATATTTCTCCGGAAATACAACAACGACGTGAAGTTGAATTAGACAGTTTTTATTTAGGTGAAGGGTATGGTCGACGTATTCGAGTGATTGAAGTGCAATATCGTGAACCGAAAATGAGTTTTCAAGGAATCGATCAAAACGGGCATTATTTTGCAACGTTTAATGAAGAAGAAGCCGGTGCTTTAGTTGTCGATGCAGAAAGTGTAGAGCAGAAAAAAGCCACTGAGATTATGCGTGTACTGTTTTGTGACGACCGTTTACTTGAATACGCCCCACTGCATCCGTCGTTACCGGATTTGCCTGATTTTACGTACATTCCGTGTATCTGGTCACGGCGTTGTTCGGATGCGGTACCTGATGGTTGGTTGTCGTCTATGAAGCCAGTACAAAGACAGTACAATGCTTTGCAGACTAAACTGTTGTATATGTTGAATTCGACACGGGCGATTTACGAACAGGGGGCATTTAATAATAAGACGCCTGAAGAAATCGAAGCGATGTTAAGAGACCCAGCAGCGGCAATAGAAGTTATGCCGGGTACGCGTTTTGATTTACATCCTAACAGTCAGATATCAAGCGGGTATTTTAGCCTGTTAGAAAAAACGGTGGAAGATATTCAGCGGGTTTCCGGTTATTATGATGAAGCGTTAGGTAAGCAAACCAACGCACAAAGTGGGGTAGCGATTAAAGCGCGTCAAGTCAATTCGGTTCGAGGACAGGCTATTGCGTTTGATAATTTGAAGTTAATGAAAAAAAGAGAAGCAAGGATGATGCTTAACCTCATTCAAAGTAGCGGGGAGCAGTTTATTGAATCGCGGATTTTGAATGAGGAAGAAAAAGACAGTATTTTATTGAATGTGGTAAAAGAGATTGATGGTCAACGGGTTATTTTAAATAACATTCGCACTTTACCGTTATCGATTTATGTGGAAGAAGTGCCGGATTTTGAAAGCCCTTCACAGGAACAACAAGCGACTCTTGAAGCCTTGCTGGCTAACCCTAATGCGATGATGATTCTTCAATCACCTCAGTTGTTAAAACGATTGGGTGTAAGGGATTATCAGGATGTTGCGCGGGATTTTCAAGCGTTGCAACAGCAACAGACGCAGCAAGATTTACCGCCAAGACCGGCACAAGCCGCTTAACCTAAATTAAGTATAAAAACGGTAAAAAGTATAAAAAGTAAGGAGGTTTTATGAATGGGCAACCAACACCCTTAAGCGAAATTTTAGATTTTAGCACACTGAATGCTGAATCTACGCAAACGGATACTGAGTTAGGTAGCGAGGATAAATTACTTAAGGCAACGACAAGCGTTGAGGATTCGGAAAAGGAAAAACAGCAAAAACAGCAAATAGGTCAAAATATAGCATCAGGCAAAGAAGATAAAACTAGCCAAAAAGAGTATGCGGATGCAGATGATGCCACTAAAGCCAATACAAATGAAATCACAGCAGATAAACAATTAGCCGAACTTCAAAATAAGCATAAACAAGCGATTAAATGGAATAATCAGCTGTCACGTAAAATGAAGGTGTTAGAACAGAAATTGGCTGAGTATGTTGATGGTGGTATATTAACCGGATCGGAAGCCGAAGATTTACAGGTGCATATTGAGCATGAGCATCCGTATGAAGAAGAAACGGGTCATTATAGCACCTTATCGAAATACGCTAAAGTCTGGGACAGTGAAATAGATAATTTGCGTAAATATACGGATGACAAAGAGATTGATCGTAAAATTTTAGCGTTTCAGCATTTACTTAAAACCGCGACGGAAGCTGAGTTGAACCCTTTGTTTGAAGCGTTTGAGCAAGTCCAATTTGACCCTGTGGCGCTTACCCGAGCGATGCTTAAAGCGGGTGAAGAGTATGATCAGAATGTTTATAAAGATTTATTGGATAAAGGGGGGCTTAAGAATCTCACCAAGCATTATCAAAAAGCCTTATTAGACAAGCAAAAACAAATTGACAAACTTGAGAAAGAATTGTTACAATTTAAAGACAATAGTGATTATATTTCAAGCGGTGTGTACCGGCTACCGGATCGTGCACAGCAAGGTACTAAACTTGATAACAGTATTGGTTCTCTGCTGAATCAGGCACTTGCAGGTAGGTAATCACAGCCAGTTGTCGCGTGAGCTAACTCCGACCCTCGTGAGCATGAGAAAGCAAGTGGTTTGCGTTAACAGCTGAAGCGTTGAGTTCAAAGACGCAAGCGTTTTACTCTAAGGACGCCAGGGTTGATCCCTCCTACCCTTAAAAGTGAAAGCAGCTCCTACCCTTTGAGATCGATGGACATAAAGATGCTAAGCCGGTGAATTGAGTAGCGTGGTTGTGTGCATTTTCAGTTTATAGATTTTAAAGTTAAAAAATATAGGAGTAATTATGTCTTTCAATCCCTCTTTACCTAACCATTATGATATTGGGTTAGAAGATACTAAACTACGTGATCAGTTTTTCAAAGAATATATCGGTTTAACCAATTTATCGGGTTTCATGGGAAACTCTGATACGTCAGCGATTCACCTGGCAGAATTGCAAACGGGTGCTGGTGCTTCTTACGTTTTCTCGCTGTTGCGTGAACTTGAATTAGGTTACAGTGTCGGTGAGTTTGAACAGTTGCAGGGTAATGAACAAGATATCAATATCTACGCACAGACCGTAACCACTAAAAGAGAACGTAATGCGGTGAAACTGCAATCACCGGATATTGTTCGTCAACGCTCACCGTTAAAAATTTACGAAGCATTGCAACCGGCTATTTTACGTTTACAACGTAGGAAACTGGTGGATGATATTTTGCGTGAAATGACTGTTAAACTGTATAATAGTGCTAGCGGTGGTGACGGACCGTTGATAGACCGTGTGTTATTTGGTGGTAAAAGTTATCAAGCCAGCATTTATGCCGGTTGTAATGCAATGAATGCCGCTAGCTTTGAGGTGGATTCCCACACTAAGGATGGGTTATCAGTGGAGCATATTCGTAAACTGCATCGTTATGCGCGTATGGGGGGTACAACCGTTAATCGTGAAACACCGTTAACACCGGTACAGTTGAAAACGCGTAAAGGTTTCCCCGTTGAAAACTATATGTATTTGATTGACCCAGAAAGCTATTCATCTTTAGCTAAAGATCCTGCTTGGGCGGTGTATTTTGATTCAGCACGTAAGCAGGTTGAAGATATGCCAAACGGGTTAGATGGTGCCCGTTACCGGGGTCAAATTGAAGGGGTGATGATTTACGAGTGTCATGAATTGGCGAATTTCCGGGTGAATACGAGCAACAGTAAAGTGGCTGCGTGGAATCTATTACTAGGTGGTAACGCCTTAGGCTTAGTGTGGTCATCTCGACCCCAAATCATCACTGAAACCTGGGATTATCAGGATAATATTGGTGTGGGCGTTAAAGAATACCGTGGACAAGCGGCGTTAAAATTTCCTAGTAGGCAAAATCCTACCGTCACTATTGAGACCGGTATTATTCACTCATTTGTGCGTATTAGTTAAGGAGTGGTGTGATGATTGTACGTTATATAGAAGTGGATCACAGCGACCCAAATGCGGTGATTGACACATCAAAACATAAAGGTTCGGATAAACAGCTGATTGTATTTGATATTCATTTACATCAAACATTTACACCAAATGCGGATGTAAATAGTTTTTACCCGTTAATTAAGCATTTCTCAGGCGGTAAAATTTTAGAAATTCAAAACGTTAAAATCCGTACGTCAAATGATTTTGATTTACCTTATACAGATTTTCAGTTTTATTTGCGTAATGATCGTGAAGTACGTTTGTATGTTCCACCGGAAAAGTCGATACCCGCCAACTCACATATTATTATCACCTTGATTATGGGTGTATAAGCATGATTGTGCGTTATATTCAAGCCACTAAATCATCGGTTGATCTACCGGTGAATAGTGCTGAAACAACAGGATCCGATAAAAAACTGATGGTAGTTGATATTACCTGTAGCCAGGCACTTATGCCAAATGCCACTACCCTATACCCACTTTACCACTTAGCTTCTGGTGGTAAAATTCTGGCAATTCAAAGTATACAAATGTTTGTGTTGAATGCAACTCTCTTTAATTCAAAAGTACAGTTTTATATTGAGCAAGGGCATACAATTAAAATAGGGTTAGATGAAACGGCTACCACTTTACCAGTCGATACGCGTTTTGTGTTGAGTCTGATTATTGGGGTATGATATGAATGTCAGGGATATTTTAATCCAAGCGGCATCGCAAAGTGTTGGGGAGGTTCCGACTGAGGAAGAACTTCAGCTGTACTTAGGGTACTTGAATCAAGCCCATTTTGAGTTATATCATTTTACGGCATTGATTAATCCCTTGGTGAATCGGTTACATCAAACGGTTGATGTAGTTGACGGTAAGTCTGTTGATGTGATTGAGTTATTTTAAATTACCGATGTCTATTTAGTGGAAAAAAATATTCCGTTAAAACCAACGAGTTTCAATAGCATTGTTAAAAAAGACCCGGCACTTAAAGCCACGGGGACGCCGGAATACTGGTTTATCTTAAATCTTCTATTGTATTGTTATCCACGCAAAACCTTAGCGGTTGGTGTCTGGGGGATTGAGCG
Source organism: Candidatus Nebulibacter yamunensis (assembly GCF_024208055.1). Taxonomy (NCBI): domain Bacteria; kingdom Pseudomonadati; phylum Pseudomonadota; class Gammaproteobacteria; order Thiotrichales; family Francisellaceae; genus Candidatus Nebulibacter; species Candidatus Nebulibacter yamunensis. The sequence continues at coordinate 34,837 of NZ_JAMBMW010000017.1, read as the reverse complement.
ACCGGTTCCTTTGAACTTACAGGATACAACAGCCGATATTCCGTATGAGCCATCGTATCAACCGCTGCTAATCGACGGCACCAGCCTGTTAATGTATCAAAATGATACGGGTATGAAAAACAGTATTGAATTAAAAACCACCTATGAGCGTTGGCATCAAGGCATGCGCCGATTTCATGCGTTTCTAAGTTCAATTTACCAAGGACCCTTTTCTACTATATCGAGTTATCAGAGGGTGTGGTAATGTTTAAGTCTAGCCAATATGATGTGATTGAGGTACCGGTTCCCGTTAAAGGGATGAACCAGCATATTTCACCAGAATTGCTACCGGTAACACAAAGTTATTGGTTGGAGAATATCCTCCCCACACCGCTAGGTCAAGGGCAGGTCCGTTATGGGTGTAACAAATTACCGAATATTACTTTGCCGCAGGATGCGCAAATACAGGAGATGTTTTATTTTAGTTATGTTAATCATTCTACTTCTTTTACTCCTTCTACTCCTTTTATTGATCGGCCTAAACCGCAAGATCAGCTACTTTTGTATGTACAACATTACCTAAAGGATGAGAGTATCGTTTCACCGGTTATGTCTGAAAATGGTGTTACTTTTAGCTCACAACATGCATCCTATTTTATTCCAGGCACCCCGCTTAAATTAATTTACCGCAAAGGGAATAGCCAGCACATAGCTTACTTGGAGATTAGGGAGACATCGGTTGAAGCTCAAACCGTCACGTTGACGGTTGATAGCAATACAGCGTCACTGACTAACGCTACTATCGAAGAAATACATTACCCTCGCGGTAGTATTTATCTTTATGATCTAACAACACAACAGTTGAACACCACACCTTTAAAAGAAAATTTAGCGATACATACGCTTCCACGAGCGATATTTTTTCAGAATAAACTTATTGTATGTAATGGAGTCGACCGTTTATTGAGTTGGGATGGAGTAAACTTAGCGGAAATTTACGACTTTGTGGCTGAAAATACGCTCTTATTAACCAAAGAAGACGTTCATCGTTTTAGTTGTGTTATTAATACGCTCTCTTTTTTTGTGCTGGATAAGTATTTTCCGGATCAGCAAATACAACTGATGATTGATAATCAAACGTATACTTTAACCATTGATCAAGTTAGCTTTAATGAAGGGGATAAAAAACTCACCCTAACGACAGTAGAAGTGTTACCGGAATTTACGGTTAATATGCGTCTGTTTTACAAAGATTACCCGCCTAGATTTAGTTATCTTCATGTCCACAAAGATCGTATTTACGCATTATCCGAAGGGGCGGTTAATTCAAGCTATCGTAGTCAACCATTGTATGTTTATTTTACTTATCGAGAATTATCGATTAATAACTGGGTGGATGAAACGACTAAACAAACGCCGTTTATTGATCTATCGTATACCCACCAAGAATATGATCAAATAGAAGCCATTCAATCGTTGAAAGATCAAATTCTTTTTATTGGGCGCCGTAAAACGCAAATTTGGCACGGCACCTATCCATTAGATAAAACTCAGTTTTACTGGAAAAGTACAATTCATGCCGGTGTTGTTCATGGCAATTTAGTCACTTCGGTTAGCAACCATCTGTTGTTTGTTTCCCCTAGCGGTTTAGTTTCACTGGGTGCGCAAGAAGGGATTTCAACAACACAAGCCGGTCTTTTAGCTAATACGCAAGCCCAGTTAAACAATGTACCACAGCTGGACCCATTAATTGAGCAATATTTAAAAAGCCTTGATAATCCGATTGCTTACCGTCAATGCCGTGCCTTTCGATATGAAGATGGTCCGTTTATGGGGTTTAAAATCGGTGAGCATGAGACGTTAATCAATTTAATCAATACCGAGATACCCAGCTGGAGCGTATTGAGTGGGCTTTTTAAACAGGCAAGTAGCTTTTGCGCTATCCATCAACAGCTTTTTATTAGCAAAGCTAATCAGGTTTATTACTATGCCGATGGTCGAAAAAGCCGAAAAAACACAGCGTTTACCGATGATGGTGAAGCGATTCATTTTCACTGGAGTTTACCCATCATTCAAGACGCTGTTAAACGTTTTAGTTGTCAACGTTATGAAGTGAATATGACGAATCCTGAGATCACGCCAAACCCAGCCAATAGCTTTGAGTTAACGGTTTATGGTGATAGGCCGAAGGCGTTTGAAGTTCGTTCAACGTATCCAATGGATAGTGCCAGCAGTCATAATCTACCGGCTGTTGCTGGCATTGATGATGGTATTGCCGTCAACCGCCCCTATGCCGCATTTAAAGCGCGCATGAAGTTTGTTGCGGTAAAATTCTGGGGGCAGTTATCGGGTTTTGTCACGCAAGGCCCTGTCCTGATTAAAAGTGTTAAGTTTTTAGGGCGGAGGGAACGGTAACGATGAGTGTAAGTGATAAAGTCAAGAAAAATCTACAAGACCCAAGTTATGTATCTACTTTAATATATCCGGCGCAAGAACTTCCTTCAAAACTCGACGATGAAACTAAGTTGGCTTTAGTTGAAGCGGCGAAATTAGGTGCGGCAGCGTCAAAAAAGCGATTAGGCATAAAAACCCGACACTATGAGACGGATAATCTTCCCTCTGCGGTGGAAGCTGATGCTATGATGTCGCCTTTAGAGCGCGCATATATGATGGTTTGGGGTTATTCTGTTGGAAGGCAATTCGACAAAGAACTGAGAGACAATGGTTATTATGCTATATCACGCATAGATGACTACACCAATAAATGGGCTAAACAATACGAAAGTAAACCTAAAAAGGAACCGGAGATGACCGCTACCTCTACAAAAATCACTAATCCAACACCACCTAACTTCGATTCGTTAGGTGCGCAAGAACTCATTGATGTTATTGACGAAGTGGCAGGCACAAAAACAGTTACCGTTACGGACGCCAGTGGTAAGAAAAAACGGGTTGTTTCGAGGTTGCCGCGTACGGAAAAAGAAGAGCAATACTATCAGCAAGCGCAAGGTTTAATTGGTAATGCTTTAAAAAATCTAAGTGAGCTATTTAAAAATAAACCCGAAACGGTAGTTGAGTTTAAGCCTGTTATCGATACCTTTGCTCGTTTGAATGAAGAACGAGTGAACGATTTAGCTAAACGACCCGGGCTGGAAGGTATTAATCAATATGTGAATGAATTTAGAGATTATCAGCGTAACATTCTTAATGATGTGTTTTCACAGCATAGAATGCAGCAAGAAAGCCAACTGGCTCAAAGCGGGCATTACAATAGCACGGCAGGGCAAGCGCATAGGGCGTACATGGCTAAACAAGAAGCATTAGCTCGTCAACAAGCGGATATTAATGCGCGCACGTATGGTGAAGATATTATGGCTAAACGTCAGCAAAACTTTGACACCGATTACGCGGCAAGAGAACGCGCTAGAAACTCGCAGCTTGAACAATCATTACAGCAATACACTTTGGCTCAACAGCAAAAGCTTGATTTAGAGCGTAATAAAGAACAGCAAATCAAAGCTCAATTAAATCAATTGCAAACGGGATACGCATTGACCGGTCAAGACTTGCAAAATGCTATGAACTCTAAATCAGCGGAATTAGGGCTCGGTCATTCTCAAGGGATGGCTAATTCAGCCTTCCAACAAGCGACATTGAACAATCAGCTAAAACAAAATCAATTTCAGAATGAATTAAGCTTGCAGAATCGAATGAACGATATATTTAGCCTTTTGGTCAATCAAAATCAAGCAAGAAACGCTGCTGAGCAAACTCGGGTAACTTCTTCGGCAAATGCTCAAGCAGGGCAAAATACTGGTACAACGTTCGGTTATGAAAAACCGTTTAGTAAGTAATTAAGGTAGGTAAACGATGATCGGCGGATTAAGTGATTTTTATTTAGACAATCAAACAAAAAGACGCAAAGATGAGTTTGAGGACAGCCGTACTAAAAAATTAGGTTTAGGGCGTTTAAAAAACCAAGATCAATTTGAAAAAAGTATCTTTGACAATAAAGCTAAACAACTAGCCTATGAGGGCACGCTCGATAAGCTTAGAGCGATTAACGAGTATGCAATGCAAGAAAACGCCCGCATTAACGCGGAAAAACTCTATGATGAAGAGACTAGAAGAATGGTATCACCCTACATAGAAAAAGTCGGAGAGTTGAATCCTAATGATCGCAGGGCTTTTTGGTATAAGTTAAATGATCGTATGCGCGAGAAATCTGGTAATCACTCTTTTTTACATAGTGTTAGCGATGACGGATTAACGGCTACCTTTTATGAGAATGGCCGACCTTACACCGTAGACGTAACAAGAGATTTTGATGATGGTAGTGGCGCATTAGGTGCAATTGCTAATAAAAACTTAGATTACGGTTTACGTAAAGATGAATTAGCGGTTAAACAGCAAAACGCCAATACAAAAGAATTGCAAACCATTTGGGGCCGCGATATTAATCAACAACGTATTGATCAAAGAGATAGATTGTACAACCCACAAGGTCAGTTTGATCGCAGTTATGCTTCCACCTCAGGTAAAACACAAGCTGCCGCCATGGATAAGCTTGACGATAATATGCTTAAAATTAATCAAGGATTGCGTACACTGGACATTATGGAAGATATCGCGCATAAGCATCCAGATATTTTTCAAAGTCAATTAATGAATCTTTGGTATAACAAAGAACCTTCTGTTTTTGGTAATGCGCTTCGTCAGGCATCTATCAAGCTTGCACCAGAAAAAGTCAAAGCCATCACTGAGCTTAACAAGTATATTAATGAACTCGTTATCGATAAAGCCGCATTATTTGCAAGACCAAATATGTATATTGAAAAAGTAGGTGCTGCTTCTGTGCCAAACTGGATGCAAAGCCAAGAAGGGTTTTTAAGCGTGCTTCACAATATGAGGCAAGGTATGCAATACACCAATGACTTTGCGCAAAATAAGCGACAAGCCTACACACAAAATTCACCCGTTGGACAGATATACCCCGATGCTCCAAAACCCATCTCTTCACCTAATACAAATAATACCGAGACAGGTATCAGATTAAAAGACCCTGAAACTGGTGAGGAAGGTGTGTTTTCGAAAAAAGACGCCCAAGAATTGATACGTAAAGGAGCAATGCTGGTATGAGTTTATTTGAGGGTTATCAGCGGCTGGATGACAAAAAATCCGGAACACAAAAACAAAATCAATCTAAACTATTCGAAGGGTATCAACGCTTAGACTTACAGAATGAGACATCAGAAACCAGTCAACAAAACCTCGATGAAGGATTTTGGATGGATTTTGCTAAAACAGTTTTACGAGATGGCGTCAAACCTGCTTTAAAAGGATTAGCCGCTATACCTGATTTTGCTGTAGCTTTAGGTAATGTAGGGTTAACTGCTGTAAACAAAGCTACAGGCGCCGATATCCCATTAGGTGATTACCCGTCTGATTATATCAGCAAAGGAGTAGACTACGCCACAGGTGGATTGTCTAAAGGTGATCCGGGTGTGATCGGAAAAGGAATCGAATTTGCTACAGGAATGGCTGGTGGCGGCGCTGTAGCTAAGACTTTAACGGCAGGCAGTAAAGTAGCTCCTTGGTTAGGCAGTACTAAAGCTGGTGATGTTGCTACTGCCGGTGCTATGGGGGCTACTACTAAACTTGCGGAAGATGCTGGGGCTGATCCTTTAACAGCCGCTGGGGTAGGGTTGTTAGGACCACTTGGCGTACAAAAAGCAGCTGTCAAAGCCTACGAGAAAACAGTTCCTGCTTTACCAATAATGAGTCAACAAGCTAAACATTTTAACCTAGAAGCTTACGATGCCGCGCAAAGGGAGGGTATTCAATTACCTCTTGCCGCGGCAGATAAAAGCCCGTTCACAAAAGTCTCGGATACCGCGGGAAAGCATTCGATTGTGGCGGCTAATATGCTTGAAAAAGAAAATGAACAGGTGAAGCAATCTTTTAAAAATGCACTTGAGCGTAATTTAGATAAAACGAGTCGGAAAAATACTTTAGAAAATCAGAAATTAAGAGATCTACTCTATAAGGATAGTAAAGGTATCTTAACGGATAAAGATGTCATACAACCAACAGAAACTTTGAAAAGCTTCGAAGCTGCTAAGCAGTCACTTACAGAAAATGCACTAACGCCAACAAAAAAAGAAAAAGAGTATATTCAACAGTTAGATAAGTTACAAAACTCCTTGCTGGGGGTAAAAGTATCGCAATTGTTGGGTAAAGACGGGCAATCGATTAACCTAGCCGATTACAAGCGTTTACAATCTCAAGGAGATGTCCCTGTTAAAAAACTGATTGAACAAAAGCAAAGGCTTAACAATCAGATTAATAAGTTGCCTCAAGATGAATGGGCGTTGAAAGATGAATTAATCAAAGTACGCGACGCTTTGAAATCCGATATCGATACGTATGCACAAAACAATCCCGCATTTGGTGAAAAATGGAGCCAAGCAGAAAAGTTACATGCTGAAATGGCTAAACGTCAAGATCTGAACGATATGTTGAAGCTGAAAGAACAACTCCATCCTGAGATTGATTTTGACCCAAAAAAAGTTGCGGAAAATTATCTTAATGTGCGTAACGATAAGCAGTTTATAAAGTTAATAGGTGGAAAAGAGAATCTTAAGCATTTTGATGATATTGCCACAGCAGCGCAAAGTTTACCGCATAGTAACGTATCTAATTTAGCTAAAAATATGAAGATTATGGCTTTATTAGGCACCGGTGCTTCCGCTATCACAGGGTTGTTAGTTGGAGGAGCTGGCGCGGCCACGGGTATTGCTGGGTCTCTCGCTGGGGTTCTTGCTATCGATTATGGAGTAGGCAAGTACCTCACTAATCCACAAGCGTTAGCTAAAATAGCACAATACGCGCGTAAACCCACACCTGAAAACGCTAAAATTGTTAATAACACATTTAAGAAAGAATTCGGTGAATCAGTTGATCAGGTGAATACTAAATTTGCTAACTTCATCAATCAACTCAGTGATAGTGACAAAGCTAAACTTGGGTTAGTAGCCACTCAGGCAGTAGCTAAAAATCAAGAAGATAAAGGGTACAACAAGGTATGATTAAACGGGCTACTCACCGCTTACTTTCACTTTTTTCACTTTTTTTTACTTTTTTTATGGCACTGATTTTACCGGCTTATGCTTTTGATTATGCCTATTTCAGCTATTTACAAAGTGGCTTTGAGTATTTGTGTAAATTCTGTAACAAGGATAAAAGTAAAGCCGAAGACAAGGATACAATCAACACTAACCAGCAGTGTAATAACCAAAACAGTTATACCAGTCAATCAAACCCTACTCATTATTGTGTCAATTATTGTGATCCTAAGCAGTTGATCCTGAATGAATCGGTAAATAATCAGCAACAAAATCAAACTGATAACAGTACACACACTCAGATAGAGAATAGCCAAGCCCACTCTTCGGAGATAACGGATAACACTAGCCCAGAACCCCCTGAAACCAAAAGACCTCACGCTATCCACTCCCCCTACTTCGGTTTACTGATTGGTTATGAAAGATGGATCACCTCTCACTATGCTCTTGGATTAGAAACCGCTCTTAATCTCCCTTATCAAATCGCTCTATATGATAGTCATAAATATCAGCAATGGTCAATTCCTTTTAGAGTAACCCATCGCTATCAATTCGATAACGGATTCAGTGTGTTGGGTAAGTATGGGTTGAGTTTGAATCAGTTGAGTGGGCATCAAACAAAAACACGGCATTTTGCACAGATCATCGGTGTCGGTGGAGGGTATTCACTCAGTAACTTTACGGTCAATCTCGAGTATCATTATGTTTTAAATCCCGCTAAACTCGATAACATTCGTTCAACTCAAAATCAAGTCAATATAGGCATTGTTTACAGTATTCCCTTTTAGAGGAGACCTATTAATCTTTTAATTTGTCGACTACCCCCTGGTTGTAAGCTGTTAAGGCTTCATAACATGCTTTAGCTCGAGACACATCTTCATTTAAATCATTCATATAGAGGTACAAATTACGTATAGTTGTTTTACCCGCTTCATCAACATAAATAAAGTTTGTGTTGTCGGTATCACAATAACGCAGTACGGATAGGTTATAAGTCGCAACACTTTTAGCTTCCTCATTATTAATGGTATGCTGTTTAAAACTGAACACAGAGCAACCTGTCGTTAACAAAACCACACTCACTAACAGGATGATGTTAAAAGCGTTCATAATTTCCTAAGTACTCCAAGTTACCGTTTTTCTCGTAAATACAACTAATACCGTTATTCTGTTCGCATATGGTTTTGATATCGATTTTAGTTAATGGCGTTTGATTGTTTAATAAATAATGGTTGTTCATAAAAGTCTTACCTATTAGGTCAAGCTTTTGTGATAACATAGTGTTATTGTTAAGAGCGGCTTCTTGCAAAAGAAGCTTGTTATTTTGGTTTTGTTCAACTTGAGCACTTAACGTAAAATAGGATTTACCTAAATACACCGTAACAGGTAGCACAATCAGTAGCACAAGAAGTAAGATAATAATTGATGCGTTTTTAAGGGCGTCCATTAAAAAACTAAGTGTTAGAGATTCAATGTTTTATTGTATCAGAAATGTATCAGAATGTCTTGGTATAAAAGAGGAGTGAATAAAGTTTACGCGTTATATACGGATTGACGATGTGCAATTTTAATTACTAAAATCGTTAATTGGGTGTTTTTAACTTCATATATAACTCTATATGGGTCAATTCGTATTCGGTATGTTGAATCGTGACCTGAAAGCTTTTTGCATTTTTCAAACGATTTTGGGTTTTCAGCTAACGCCTCTAATTTGTCTATTATTTTTCTTTGCAGGACTTTACTCAAGAGTCTAAGCTCCTTTGCAGCTGATTTTTTATACGTAATAACATATTTCACAGATCAAGCTCTTTTTTCAACTCGACATGAGTTAAGGTTTCTTGACTGTCATAGTTAGATTTTAAATAATCCAATATGTCGCTTATATCTTCCAATTCTTCATCACTTGTTGAATGGCGTAGAGCAAAAGTATCAGAATTTCTAATTTCATTTTCAAAAAAGCTTTTAATATCCTCTTGAGAGATTATTCTGCTCGCTGTTCTTGAGTTTAGCCAAGGAAGTTCGCTATGAGTCATATTTCTTAGCTGCCAAGCGCCGTATCTTCCGTAAACAAAGTAAGCAAAGTCAATAATCTGTTGCTCTTCGTCGGAAAGTTTATCAACAAGTTGATCATTATTAGGGTAAAGAGTAAGGGGATTTCTTCCTTTTTCAAAGTCACTATAAACACTTACTACAACAGGACCGTGATTCCACGCATGTATTTTTTCATCAAACAAACATTTTCCGCTGAGTGCTAAATAAAGACCTTGCGCATAATACAATAATTTTTGAAGTTTTAACTGGGTAATGTGTTCGTCTGATTCTTCTTGGTAGTCTCTTTGCAACAAGAAAGCCGCAACACTTTTTGCTTTGCTGCACAGTTCCATATTATCTCCTTTTTAAAATTTATTTGAGTGTTGTAATGTATATTGGTCGGGATGTTTTTATTCGATTCCATGTTCAGATTTAACCTTTAAAATAGAAACACTGAAATCACTCTCAATAGCTTGCCTATCTTTTTTAACTTGAAAGCTGTATGGTTCATATACTCCATACTTACGAGCATAATAATGAATATCTAAATCTTTATTTTGGTATTTAAAATGCGATAGGTCAAATAAACTACCCAACCCTTCAATAAAAGACTTTGTTGTTGATGAAAGTTTCATTTGAATGCCCCTTAAAAAGTTGTTTAACTTAGGTGAAGTATATACAAGAAAGAATAGAACGTAAAGGCACTTACATTTTAACGCTTTCTACCTATACGCTACCTTTTATGATTTTAGGTTTTTAGTGTTAGGTGCACAAAGCCTTGATTTATATGGTAGCTACGACTGGACTTGAACCATTTACCCCAGCACGATCATAGCGTTGGTCTTTTAAAATATCCCACATGATTATACCATCACTGATGCCTTTCATTTCATTTAGCATTTTGTTAACATCGGTCTTAGTAAGATATAAAGCATCTTGATCATTTTGTGGGTAACCTGGTTTGCCTACTTCAAATCCAAATGAGAGTTTGCCTTTAAGGTGATATTTAGCGGGTTTAATGATGCCACTTGCATCAACAATTTCTTGACGTGGTGTATCAGACTTAAGCCAGTTTTTATATTCATTCATATAAAAACTCACTTGTCCTACAAGGTCAGTTTTTCCAATATATTGCCCATCCTTTTTAGAGAGGTCATAACTCATAACTGCCATCGAATCGAGCATATTAGCTGTATCAATGTCTTTGTGTGCAAGCTCATACATCAAACCTTTTAAATTGCCATGATACCAAGGTGCGCCAACGTCATAAGTGGTATTTGGGTCCAAGCCCCATTTACTCATCATAATTGGTGTAGCACCAACAGCAGGTAAAGCAGCGGAAAGTTTTAAATTAGGATCAATCAATTCAATATAGTGATGAATTGTTTTAATGATGTCCCCAAATTTGGTAACTGTATCAGGCATAATCCCTGGACTACCTAGGCTGATACTTCCACCTTCAGTATAGGCGTAATCTTTACCGAAGTTATCAATTAATACATTGTAAGGGATGTCTTGATTTGGATATTCTTTTGCTAATTGATTAGCTGAGTAACTATCAGGAACTTTCCATGTATGACTATTTAAATCTGCATGCCAAAACTCTTCGTAATCCAGATCGATTCCGGCGGCACCTAAATCATAGGTAAGTTTAACCAGATTTTCATAAGCTAATTGTGCCTGCGTTCTTGTAGCTTTGTCATCAAAGCGAGCAGCAACCTCTGGATTAGGGAAGGTGTCATATGTCGCATCTTTTGGACCACAATCACCAGAAAGTCCCATAGCTCTTAGACTTTTAGGGTATAAAACAGGATCACAACTAAAGTTCCAGCCACCAACTGCAAGATAAGTATCTACACCTAAGTCATGCAATTGTTTTATATATGATTTCAATGTTGTAAAGTCAATTTTAGCTGCGGGGTTATTATGTTGTTCTTGAATCTTTTGCACGTCGGCTCGATCACAAAAATAACCGAACAACCCAGTACAAGCAAGACTATATGATTGATAATTCATTAAGCTGGGTTGCACAAATGATAAAACAAGCTTATTGAAGTTAGTTCCTTTTTCCATTTTGATACTGTCAATAAGCGTTTTTAAGGCATTTAAATCAGCATAAGTTTGTCCTTTACTATCGCTTAAGTAGTAGGCAGTAACTTCAGGTGAATAAGTTTTTATATTATCTGCGTAAATTATTCCAGTTAAACTTACGGTGATTAAAGTGCTAAAGTATTTTATTTTTGACATGGCAAAATTCCTATTTTTTGTACTAATAAATAATTCATTGTTGATGGTTTACAATACTTCATTACAAACTAACTCTACTGTTCTGGTATGAATTGGCAAAGTAGTTTGCTGTGAGGTATGGAAATACGTGCTAGCTTATCCATCACATAAAGTGTGAAAAATCATAATATAAAGTTGGTAAATCCTTTAGTAGATAAAATCGCTTTTTGTGTAAGATAGTTGCTACTTTATGTTAAGAAATAATCCATTAATTAAGTAAAATAAATATCTTATATTGGTTTGAATTAATAGAGCATAATGTAGTATTTACATTTTATTATTGTGTGCTGGATCTCTGGAAAAATGATTGATAACAGGTATATACTTAGCTTGGAATGCGAATATCGAGAAATTAAAATATGCAAATTTATGACGTAATTGTTGTTGGCGCAGGTGTATCTGGGTTGGCTGCAGCCAATAATTTAATGTTAAACGGTTTTGATGTGCTTGTGGTTGAGGCACGTGATCGCGTAGGGGGGCGTATAAATAGCCAAGCTTTTGCTGGAGTTATAGTGGATTTAGGTGCTTCATGGATTCATGGTGTGCAAGAAAATCCAATCACACGCTTAGCGAAAAAGCATAATATTAGCACTTGGCGTTCACAAATGTGTGGTCCTTCACCGGACAATATTCTGCATAGAGAGATGTTTAATACTGAATTTAAGCGTTTGACCCATGAGCAGAAGCTTAAAATTGCAAATTGGATGGCTGATTTTCTAGACTATTTGGAAACGGTACAAATAGATGAAGAAAGTCACTTAAAGTCGATTGCAGATTTAAAGCGACAGTTTATTTTAGAGCAAAATATTATAAAGGAAGATGAATCATATATTGATTATATTGCCGATACCTTATTTTTATATGAATATGCAATTGAAGCGAAAGATTTATCTGCTGAGAGTCACCACGCCGATATTGATTTTGCTGGTAGTGATAGGTTATTTCCTCAAGGTTATGCTCAAATTACCGATTTATTGGCTAAAAACTTAGTAATACAATTAAATGAACCTGTGCAAAGCATTGATTATAGTGGTGATCTGGTACAAGTGATCACAGCAGCTTCACAATATCACGCAACATATGTTTTAGTTACAGTTCCTTTGGGTGTATTAAAGCATGCTGATATAGGTTTTAACCCTTATTTACCACAATCTAAGCGTAAATCTATAAGTCAGCTTGAAATGGGAATATTGAATAAAATTTACTTAGAATTTGAGGATGTATTTTGGGACAAAGAAGCTCAAAGTATTGCGTGCTTATCACCTGAACATCGCATTGCGCGTGAGATGATGAACTTTTATCCGCTAAGTCAAAAGCCTATTTTAATGGCATTTACAGCTGGTGTAGTTGCTAAACAACTAGAGCACCTTAGTGATAGAGAGTTAATTGCATTGGTAATTGATTCATTAAAGCATATGTATGGTGAAAATCTGCCTAATCTTAAAAATTACTGCATTACTCGTTGGCATAGCGATGAATATAGTTATGGGTCTTACTCCTATTTACCAGTTGGGGTTAAAGCAAAACGTAGACAAAAACTGGGTAAACCTGTTGATAACAAGGTATTTTTTGCAGGAGAAGCGACTTCATTTTATTTTCCATCAACTGTACATGGTGCATTCTTAAGTGGCGTGCGATCAGCCTATCAAATTTTGCAGATTGATTTATTAACAGAGGATGTGCGCAAGAAAACAGCAATTGTTGAAGATCCATATCTGTAAAAATAGTCTCTAACGTCAGCCTTTCGGTAATACTTTTCTAATACTGCTACTCATTCTATTTACATAAAGTTTGCTATAGAGTATTGCTTAATTTAAGGCTATACAGTAAATTTCAGACTTTTAAGTCAAAAATGGGAGAGAGAGATGACAAAACAAGGCTTCATTAATAGGTCATTATCTGCAATTGAAACGGTTGGTAATAAACTACCACCACCAGCGATGCTGTTTTTTATGCTAACAATTTTTCTGATTGTCTTGAGTGTATTATTTTCTTGGCTTGATATTAAGGTTTTAAATCCAACAGTGCAAACTGAAGAAACTTATATTAGTGTATTTAATTTATTAAGTGCAGAGGGTATTCGTTATATTTTCAGTAGTGTTGTCAGTAATTTTGTCAGTTTTGCGCCGCTAGGGACTGTCTTAGTTGCCTTTATCGGTGTGAGTATAGCGGAGCATTCAGGATTTATTAGTGCTTCAATTCGGGCAATAATTGGTAAAAGTAACCGTGCTACCGTAACCACAATTATTGTATTTGTGGGTGTTATGTCAAATACGGCAGGAGAATTGGGTTATTTAGTTATTATTCCCTTGGCTGGGGCGATTTTTCATGCTATGGGGCGTCATCCTATTGCAGGGATGGCAGCTGCTTTTGCGGGAGTTTCTGGTGGTTACAGTGCAAATCTTCTATTGGGAACTGTTGACCCACTATTAAGTGGCTTAACACAAGAAGCAGCGCATTTTATTAATCCAGAGTATCGAGTGGGCGTAGAGGCTAACTGGTATTTTATGATTGCTAGTACATTTTTAGTTACATCTGTCGTAACAGTTCTTTCAGAGAAAATTATTGAACCAAGGTTAGGTAAATATCAAAATGGTGATGCACTGGATTCTGAAGAAAGAGCATTAGAGGCACAAATTCATCTAACAAAAATAGAGAAAAAAGGTCTATTTTGGGCGGTTATCTCAATCGTTATCTTATCATTAATCATTATTTATCTTGTTGTGCCAGACGGAGCTATTCTACGCAACCAGAAAACAGGATTGATCACAAATTCTCCATTTTTAGATAGCATAGTATTTTTGATACTGCTATTTTTTGCTGTAGCCGGTATCGTCTATGGTTATACCACCAAAAACTTCAAAAATACTAAAGATGTGGTTAATGCAATGGATAAAACATTTAATACACTTGGTGCATACATTGTCTTGGTGTTTTTTGCTGCACAATTTGTTGCTTATTTTAAAGTCACTAATCTTGGTACAATTGTTGCAGTTGCTGGTGCGACAGCGCTTGAAAGCATTAATTTTACTGGTGTTTCATTGATGATTAGTTTTGTAGTTTTATCAGCATTTATCAATCTTTTTATGGGTAGTGCATCCGCTAAATGGTCAATGCTCGCACCTGTTTTTATTCCAATGTTCATGCTTTTAGGCTATTCACCTGAATTAGTTCAAGTTGCCTATCGTATAGGAGATTCAGCAACAAACATTATTTCACCATTACTGAGTTACTTTGCCTTGATTGTGGCATTTTTCCAGAAGTATGATAAAAACTCAGGCATTGGGACAATTGTCGCTACTATGTTACCTTACTCGATAGCTTTATTGATTAGCTGGAGTATCTTCCTTTATTTATGGGTATTCCTGTTTAACCTTCCAGTAGGGCCAGGGGTTAATTCGTTTTATACGGTTTAGCAATCCGACATTATTTTGATAGTAATAGTAAAAAGTCTTTTAGTTTTCACGAAAAATCCCCTTATAATTAAGCCGTTTTTGTGACTGGAAAAGGGGATAGGTATGAAGGTCTTGGTTGTATGTGCTGCTGTAACTTTTACTAACTTAGTTAATATAGGTTTTTCTAAATCAATGATTAATCAAAAAGTGACTATTACACAAATTAAAGATGTAGAACCTTACGTTGATAAATTAAGTCAAAAATATGGCAAGGATTCAGTATGTATGGTTTATGACATTGACAATACATTGATTACCAACAATGGGAAATACGCAAGTGAAAGGTGGACATATTGGCAGCAAAGTGAAGGTAACCACCATGCTAAACATTTATTAAAAGACAAAAACGCGAATATTTATGATTTTTTAAATGCGGTGCGCTATTTTATAAATTACAGTACTGTAGAAAAAGATACAGTACAAATTGTTAATAAATTACAATCAGACCATCGTTCAATTGCATTAACTTCAAGAGGATTTAGTGCAGAAGCAACTACATTAAGACAGCTGCGTTTTAATGGTATTGATTTTACAAAAAATCCTATTGGCAGTAGGGAATTTGATGCAAGCTTTTTAAATCAGAATAAATACAAAAATGATTACACAATGTATAGTAATGGTATTCAGTATGCAGCTGGCGGAGATAAGGGAGAGCTTTTATATAATTTGATTAAAAAAGAGAGAGAAAAAACGGATAATCCAAATTTATGCCAAGCATTAATCTATATTGATGACACTAGTAGTAAAGTTGATATGATTGATAATAAATTAAAGAATAAATTTAGCTACTATGCTATTCACTACACCTATTTACCGGACCCTGAGGATAAAAATAATTGGCAACCAGATAACTGGCACAAAGAGTCTAGTAAAGTTCAGCAACTAGTTGATTTTTTAAACACTACATCACATTTAGCGCTTTAAATTATTCGATAATATTATCTTTATTTAAATGTTAAAATAATTCACCGCTATGTAGTGAGTGTGATAGAATATCGACCACTTTAATCATTGAACGTATTTTTATTCTGCAATGGAAGTAAATAGCTATAAAACACAATTAAAAGATATGGGTGAACGCTTGGATATCCTGAGGAGGTATCTTTGACTTTGTACACAAAAAAGAACGACTCGATGAAGTACTGATGGAGCTTGAAAACCCGGCAATTTGGAACAATCCAGAGAATGCACAAGCCTTAGGGAAAGAAAAAAACACATTAGAGCTTATCGTGAATAATATTACCCAAATTGATAACGGTCTTGATGATGCATTAGAACTCATTGAGCTTGCGCAAGAGGCTGAAGATGAAAGTATTTTGCATGAGATTATTGCAGAAATACATTCTTTAGAGGGTTCACTTGCAAAACTTGAATTTATGCGGATGTTCAGTAATCCGATGGATCCAAATAACGCATTTTTAGATATTCAATCTGGCTCTGGAGGAACAGAAGCGCAAGATTGGGCACAGATGCTGATGCGAATCTATTTGCGTTGGGGTGAAGCACATGGCTTTAAAACGGAGCTTATCGAAGTATCTGACGGTGATGTCGCGGGCATTAAAAGCTGTACGATTCACTTTGAAGGTGAGTATGCCTATGGTTGGCTTCGTACAGAAACAGGTGTACATCGTTTAGTACGTAAATCTCCTTTTGATTCAGGTAATCGCCGTCATACTTCATTTGCCTCGGTATTCGTTTCACCTGAAGTCAGTGACAATATCGAAATTGAGATCAATCCAGCAGATTTACGTATCGATACTTATCGCGCGTCAGGAGCAGGTGGTCAGCATGTCAATAGAACTGACTCAGCTGTACGCATTACTCATGAACCAACAGGGATTGTGGTGCAATGTCAAACGGATCGCTCACAGCACAAAAACAAAGATCAGGCGATGAAACAACTTAAATCAAAGCTCTACGAGCTTGAAATGCAAAAACGTAATGTAGAAAAGCAGGCTTTAGAAGAGTCAAAATCAGATATTGGCTGGGGTAGTCAAATTCGCTCATATGTGCTTGATCAATCTCGTATTAAAGATTTGCGTACTGGTGTTGAAAATACAAATACGCAAGCTGTTTTGGATGGTGATTTAGATAGGTTTATTCAAGCAAGTTTAAAAATGGGATTATAAAAAATAAACTTAGGTAATGATAATGGCAGAGCAAATTGAAGATAAAGTATTGACAAAAGAAGAAGTGCAAGTAGAAGAAAATAATCAAATTCAGGTGCGAAAGGAAAAACTAAAAGAGCATATAGCAAAAAATAATAGCATTGGTTTTACCAATGATTTTAAACCCAATGCAGTAGCTGCATGTTTACAGGCAAAATATGGCACAATGGAAAAAGCGGAGCTTGAAACACAACAAGATAAGCCGATTGTTAAAGTAGCCGGGCGTATTATGCTAAGGCGTGTTATGGGGAAGGCTTCTTTTATTACACTACAAGATATGTCTGGTCGCATTCAGGCTTATATTCGCAAAAATGACTTGCCAGAAGGTGAATACGAGCGTTTTAATGCACATTGGGACTTGGGCGATATTGTAGGCATTGAAGGAACAATTTTTAAAACGAATACGGGTGAGTTATCGGTACATGCAACAAACGTTAAGTTGCTGACTAAAGCGATTCGTCCACTCCCAGATAAATTTCATGGACTTTCAGATCAAGAAATGCGTTATCGTCAACGTTATGTCGATCTAATGACCAATGAAGAAAGTCGTCGAGTATTTAAAATACGATCAAAGATAATTCAATTTATTCGTCGATATTTTGACGAACATTACTTTATGGAAGTTGAAACTCCAATGATGCACGTTATCCCAGGTGGTGCTGCGGCTAAACCGTTTGCGACACATCATAATGCACTTGATATGCCACTTTATTTACGTATTGCACCTGAGTTGTATTTAAAGCGTTTAGTAGTCGGTGGTTTTGATCGTGTTTATGAAATTAATCGCAACTTTAGAAATGAAGGGTTATCTACGCGTCACAATCCTGAATTTACAATGATTGAATTTTATCAAGCCTATGCTGATTACAAAGATCTGATGGATTTAACCGAAGACTTGTTGCGTAAAATGGCACAAGAAGTATTAGGCATGACCGATATTCATTATCAAGGTCAGGATTTTGACTTGGCAAAACCATTTGTGCGTATGACTATGTTCGACGCTATATTGCACTTTAACCCTAAGATCACAAAAGAAGCATTATCTGACTTTCAACAAGCCGTGTTGATTGCTAAAAAAATGAATCTCAAAATCGAAGCACATTATGGTTTAGGAAAGGTGCAAACCGCGATTTTTGAAGAAACAGTTGAGCATCAATTGATTCAACCAATATTTATTACCGAATATCCAGCGGAAGTATCACCACTCGCACGTAGAAACGATCATAATCCATTTATCACAGATCGATTTGAGTTTTTTATTGGTGGACGTGAAATTGCCAATGGCTTCTCTGAATTAAATGATTCAGAAGATCAAGCAGAACGCTTCAAAGAGCAGGTTGTAGCTAAAAATGCTGGTGATGATGAAGCTATGTTTTATGATGCTGACTATATTCGTGCCTTGGAATATGGCTTAGCACCAACCGCAGGTGAGGGTATTGGTATCGATCGCTTGGTAATGTTCTTCACCAATAGCGCATCCATTCGTGATGTAATCCTGTTCCCCCATATGAGACCTGAGTAGAGAAGAAGGGAATAATTAACGAGGCACTTTAACAACAAACGTGCCTGCGATAATAATAGCAATAGCTGCAAGGTAAAACGGCAATAATAGATAGATGTTAACCAGCATCCCTAAAGTAAAAGCATTGATTGCCCAGGCAATCCCGAACACAGAGGTCGTTCCACCCATGATCACGCCTTGTTCATGAGTATCTACTTTGCTTGCGATGACAGACAACAATGCCGTATAAAATACTATTTCTAACAGTGATCCGAAAAATGCACTAATAACCATAGAAGTTGGAGTGATCCAGATGGTACACACAATAATTAATGCTCCAATGAGAATAGCTGTTGTAATCATTGCTTGAATTGTATTTAATCTTTTTAGTACGACATTTTGAAAGTAAAGCGTTGAAGTAGCAAAACCCAAACTCATAATCACAAATACAAAACCAATAGCAGCAGACTCAAAGTGGAGGGTCTGTGCCAGTACCAAAGGTAACGTTTGTGCGTAATAACCCCAACCGATTTGTAACATTAAAAAGGCAAGTGCAAGGATTTGTACGCGTTTGTCAATAAACATGATTCTGAAGCTAAATATTAGACTAAATATTTTAAGCTTTGTGGTTTTTTGAATACGATTGGTATAGGTTTCTGGCAAAAGCAACCAAACACTGAGTATATTAATTATCGATAAACCTACGCCAAACCAAAATGGGAGGTTGATCGCCTGATATTCTGTTTGTGCTAACAATCCAACAACGGTTGTAATAAGTGGTCCCAAAACAAAGCCAATAGATGCAGAAAGCGTGATTAAGCTTAAGTTTTTTATTCGTTTTTCATCACTGGAAATATCAAGAATAACAGCCTGAGCAATCCCAAAACTTCCACCAAAAAAACCACAAATAAAGCGGCTTAGCATAAAAATCATAAGCGATTGACAGTTAAGAGCAATAACCGATAACAGGTAAGCAACAGCTGTGCCAAGTAGCGAAACAAGAATTATAAGCTTGCGTCCATGAATGTCTGATAGTTTGCCTATGATCGCACTGCCAAGAAAAATACCTAAAGGCCAAAGTGCCATCGATAAACCATAATAAAAATTACGTACTGAATCAATTGTATCAATGTTAAAAAAAGGACTTTGTTTAGACATCATGATCTCGGGAATAATAGGGAAAACAAGTCCTACTCCCATGACATCAATAACGATGGTTAGCATTAAAATGCTGATTAATAAGCGATTATTTGTTGTTTGCATAAATCATTACCGATAAAAAATTCGTTTATTTATTTAAGTTTCTCAAGCATCAGCACCTGTTTGCTTGATTGAGATGCCACCAGTATAGTCTCCAACCTGACCATTTAGTCTAATAACTCTATAACAAGGGACAATAATTGAAATTGGATTTTTAGCATTGGCGGAACCAGCTGTAAAAGTTAAAGGTGTTTTATAAATTATTTTAGAGTATTTATTGTTTTCTCTCATCTTCATATGCCATAAAGCTTATATTTTCAGTATTTTAAGCATTATCAATTTTTTTTGAAGGATAACAAGTTTTGTATATTATAAAAATTGATTTTATTTTCAACGACTGCTGTTGATAATCAATAGAGGTTAACCTTTAGTCTCAAAAATATAGTTAGTTCATCAGTCGAAATAAAGATAATATATTGGAAAGTAAGACACTTAAAACTTGCACAGTAAAAATGAAAAAACTAAATAATACCCTCATTCAAAAAATGCTAATGGATGCGCACGCGTCGCCAAGGTTAAGGTCACACCATAATTTACATTCTGAGTTAAGTGATCCAGTCAACAGACTGTGTATAGCCTTAACAAAAGGCACCTATATTCGTCCACATCGTCACTCCGAGTCACATAAATGGGAACTCATCTTAGCACTTAAAGGTCAAACAGCTGTTGTTATTTACGATGATAAGGGTGTGATAATTGATAAGTTTATAATTGCACCAAATACTGATATGATGGGTTTTGAAATACCATCAAACACTTGGCATTCGTTTTATGCGTTGTCAGATGAGTCTGTATTTTTTGAAGTAAAACCTGGACCTTTTGAGCCAACCCCTGAAACGGATTTTGCAAATTGGGCACCAAAAGAAAGCGAAGTTCATACCATTGATTTTCTAGCTTGGCAGTTTATTGCGGGACTGGGAGAGAAATATAGAGCTAAACCATAATGCTTAAAACAGCGCTTCAAATTTTTTGTATATTTTTAAAGCTAGGGCTGACTTCCTTTGGTGGTCCTATTGCGCATCTTGGCTACTTCCATCATGAGTTTGTTGATAGAAGGAAATGGCTATCTGAAAAAGCATATTTGGATGTGGTGGTGCTTTGTCAATTTTTACCTGGTCCTACTAGTAGTCAAGTGAGCTTTGCTATTGGTTTAAATCGTGCAGGTTATCTCGGAGGAATAGCCTCATGGCTTGGATTTACTTTACCATCAGTCCTCATATTAAGTCTTTTTGCCTGGTTGATGGGTGCTAATCAATCTTGGGCTAATACAAGTGTTATTCATGGATTGAAAATTGTGGCTGTTGTCATTATTACACAAGCAGTTTATTCAATGAGTATAAAGATTTGCAATACAACTAAAACTATGGCAATTGCAATAGCAGCTACTTGTGTTGCTTTGCTTTTACCATTTGCTTGGGCGCAAGTTCTTATTATTCTTTTTGCTGCTTTGTTTGGAATTTTATTATTAAATCAAAATCATATGACTGGCTTAGATTTTTTCTCATCAAAAATTAGTAAGAGAGCAGGAGCGCTATGGTTGATATCTTTTTTTATCTTGCTATTGGTGTTTCCAGTGTTGAATTGGCTGCAAAGTAGCAAACTATTAGAGTTGTTTAATATTTTTTATCAAACAGGTGCAATGGTTTTTGGTGGTGGACATGTGGTGTTACCTTTATTAGAGGCTAAGCTTGTCCAGACTGGATTGGTTTCTCAATCAGACTTTTTAGCAGGTTATGGCTTAGCGCAAGCAATTCCTGGTCCTTTGTTTAGCTTTGCTGCTTATTTAGGAGGAATTATTGATACAAATAAACCGGTTTTTACAAGCTTAGTTTGCTTAATTGCAATGTTTTTATCAGGTTTCTTATTACTTATGGCTGTTTTACCGTTTTGGCAGCAAGTTTGTCAAAGGACAAAGGTACAAACAGCACTTAAAGGAGTAAATGCTGCTGTAGTTGGTTTATTATTAGCTGCACTGTATCAACCTGTATGGATAAGTAGTATTTTAAATACTAAAAGCTTTGTGATTGCTTTGATGTCATTTTGGCTATTACAGGGCTATAAATTAGCGCCTTGGTGTATTGTGGTATTTTGCGCTTTATGTGGTTGGTTGCTTTTGTAACGTGCGTTAGAGAGCTTTAAAATTAAATAAACTCTGATCCAATAGTTGCGAAGGGGAAACTGATTTTAATGAAGAGAAAATAACTTCTTTTCTACCAGGAGTTTGTGCTTCCATATCTGTTAGCATTTCTTTAACTTTCTTGCGTTGAAGGTTTTCTTGAGCGCCACATAAATTGCAAGGAATAATCGGAAAGTTCATTTGTGCAGCATAAGTGATGATCTCCTCTTCGCTGACATATGCTAACGGGCGAATAACAATATTGCGACCATCGTCGCTTTTAAGCTTAGCTGGCATCGCTTTTAGTTGTCCATTGTAAAATAAATTTAAGAAAAAAGTTTCAACTATATCGTCTTTGTGATGACCAAGTGCGATTTTAGTTACCTTATTTTTGTATGCAAAATCGTATAAAATTCCACGGCGCATTCTAGAGCAAAGACTACAAGTCGTTTTACCTTCGGGTATAATCCGCTTAACTACACTATAGGTATCACGCTCAATAATATGATATTCAATATCAAGTTTACTTAAATAGTTTGGTAGTATATCTTTTGGAAAGCCAGGTTGTTTTTGGTCAAGGTTAACGGCGATGATCTCAAATGAGATAGGTGCTTTTTTCTGTAAAATCAACAATAACTGTAACAATGTATACGAGTCTTTGCCACCAGATAGACAGACCATAATTTTGTCATTGGCTTCTATCATATTAAAGTCTTCGATTGCAAGTCCAACCTTGCGCAAAAGACGTTTTTCAAGCTTTGGAAATGGTAAAGCAAGTAAATCTGTTTTAATTTCAGGAAGTTCAACTTGAATCATTTTGATCATAAGGTTAAGAGCGTTGCGCTATGATATCTCACTTATAAATCATTGAAAAGTTAGGACTTAAAGTAAAGCCGTCTGGAATAGACAAAATCTAACTTACTTTTTTCTTACAATTGTTACGCCATCTCCTATCGGTAACAAGGAGGCGTCAACACGCTGATCATTTTTAATCATCTGATTGACCTCTCTAGTGGTTTGGATGCTTTCATTGACAACATTTGGATCGGCAACTTTACCATTACGTAACATGTTATCTAGTACCATAATGCCATTCGTTTTTAGCAGTTTATAACTTTTAGCATAGTAATCTAGATAACCTCCTTTATCAGCATCAATATAAATAAAATCAAAAGAATTACCTTCATTTTGATCAATTAGTAGCTGTAAGGTATCGCTTGCTGGTGCAATTTTTAACTGAATCTTGTGAGCGACATTTGCCTGGTGCCAAAATGTTTTATATTCATTTAGGTATTCATCGGTAACATCACAGGCGTAAACGATGCCATCTTGAGGCAAGGCTTCGGCAATCGCGAGTGTGCCAACACCTCGAAATACACCAACTTCAATCGTTTTTTTTGCATTGATTAGTCTAATTAAAAGCTGCATAAAGTGAAGTTGTTCTGGTGCGGTGATCATTTGCGCATGTTGGTCTTGACGTGCATGCTCAAATAACTTTTTTTGGATATTACTGTTTGTTGGAGTGTTATCTAAAATGTACTGATGAAGCGCTTGTTCTTTTAGCAAAGTGTCTAAACTCATGATGAAAGTCTCCGTTACTTTTAATTTTTATGACTTAATTACTTTACCTATCTTGAGCGCAAATTTCTAGAAAGTTAGTTCTGGGTCATCAATGTGTAATTTCTAAATAATTATAAATTGTCTTTGACAATAAATTTGCTGTTTTGTAGACTCTTCCGGAATTTGGATTTGATGGGAAATTTAGAGGGAGATAAATGGCTAAGAAGTTGGCACTTATTGGATTTGGTGCAGCTAATTTGTGTGTATTGACGCAATTGAACAAACACCTAAAATACAATGAGATTGAAATTGATATTTACTCACCTTTAACGGGGTGGGGGGGGAGGTTTATTCGAGGCTTAGCCTATCAGGAAGATATAGATAAGTTGTTATTAAATCACCATCATAAATATATGTCTATCGACCTTGATGCTCCTGATGATTTTAGTTATTTGTGGAATAAAAGTTAATTATGCCACATCAGAAATTGCACCTAGGTTTTATGCAATTGGGCACTTAACCTGTGGCACTTTTTTATATACACAATCAATACCTCATTTGGCAAGCAGAGCTAAAACGATCGTTGAACATTTAATGGAGATAATATGAAAGTAATTACTGGTGGCTGGAAAATAATATCATTTATTGATCTTATGAAATTAAAAATCAATGAAGATACTGTAGTAATGACAGAAAATAATCATGATTTACTCGTTCATCTTAAGTCGTTGAACATATTTAAAGACGTGATTGGGTATGATGATTATTATAACAATAACAGCGTTTTGCGCGATATAG
This sequence comes from Candidatus Nebulibacter yamunensis, assembly GCF_024208055.1. Lineage (NCBI taxonomy): Bacteria > Pseudomonadati > Pseudomonadota > Gammaproteobacteria > Thiotrichales > Francisellaceae > Candidatus Nebulibacter > Candidatus Nebulibacter yamunensis. The sequence continues at coordinate 10,559 of NZ_JAMBMW010000017.1, read as the reverse complement.
AACAACTGCATCAGCAACAAAACATTACCGATATTATTCCTCTTTCTGAGGCGGATATATTACGGATGGCTGATTTGCGCGATAAGTTAAACATTCCTGGACAACGTTATAAAGAAGCTTTATTACTTAGAAATAAACAGCACATGAAAGATAGAGCGGCAAGTTATGGTTTGCACACGGTAATTCCTAAACCAGTTAGCAAACTTGACTTCAATTATCCGTTTGTTTTAAAAAGTGAAGATGGGGTGGGTAGTTACAATACCTTTATTATCACCAGCAAAGATGACTACGAGAGAGTTAAACATCTCATTACAGACAATTATATATTTGAACCATATATAGAAGGTGATATGTATATAATTGATGGTCTTGTATCAAGAGGTAAGGCAATCTATATTAATCCAGGCAGGTATATCGGGACCCCACTTAATTTTGTTGGTGGCAATACACAGTCAGTGATGCCACTTTTTGAATATCATCCCTTTTATGATCAATTATTGAGTTATGGTAAAAATCTGGTTGAAAATGTTTACCCTATGCCCACGCATAGTTGGTTTCATATCGAAGTATTTGTCGATAAAAATGGCTATATAACGCTATGCGAGATTGCTTGCCGAGCTCCTGGGGTCAACATTCCATTTAACTATAAACTTTCACATGATACAGATATTAATGTTGAACATATTAATTTGCACTACATTCACAATTATGTATGCCCACCAAAAGTAATCAAAAATTATAAAGTGGGTTCTATGTTCGTTCCACCTAAAGAGGGAAAAATATTGGCTAAACCAAGGCTTCCAGATAGTCAAAATATTATTGATATTGTAGATATGCTAAAAGTGAATCATCAATATGAAAAAATGAAAATGAGTAATGATCCAATTTATAGAATAGTATTCAAAGCAAAGTCAGATCAAGAATTTGACTTTATTGTATCAGAACTTAATGAGTGGGCTAGAAATTTGTTATGGGTCAACTAAACGTTGAAAATGTTTAGAATTATCCTTGATAATCGTGATTATAGATACTTTTGGTTTGTTAATTTGGGAAGTAATACAGCTATATGGATGCAAACCATGCTGTTTGGTATTCTTGTATCGCAATTATCAAGTTCTGCATTAACTAACTCATTAGTACACGTTGCTGCAACGCTTCCTTTCTTTTTACTATGTTTTATTGCTGGCATTATCGGGGACAGATTTAATCAATATTGGGTTATGTTAATTTGTCAATGTGCGCTTTCAATTACAGCAGTTGCATGTGCAACAATTGGTTATTTAGGTTTTTTTAACACATTTAATTTAATTGTTATTACGTTTATTTTTGCAAGTATTATGAGTTTTAGAATGCCAACCTCAGTTGCATGTGTTGCTTCATTAGTCAGAGTTGATCAAGTTGCGTATGCCTCAGTTTTAAATAACCTATGCTTTAATATTTCACGAAGTCTTGGACCTGCTTTAGTAGGAGTGTTATTACTGGTTGTCACTGCTCCTACTATATTTATTCTAAGCACAGTCATTTTTTTGTTGCCTGTAATTTACTTTTACAGATATAGAAAGAAAAAAAGCCTTACAGTTAGCAGAACCAAAAAACTAGAGGGAATAAGTCAATACATTAAGGAAAAATATTTCATTTATTGCTGTCTGGATATAATGATAATTATGTTTTCTTCTAGTGCAGTGTTAGCATTGTTACCCTACTTTGTGAAATATAATTTGGGTGGTGATGAAATTGCACAATCAAACTATATGGCTTGTATTGGATTAGGAGCATTTTCTACGATATTTGTTTTGCCTGTTTTGATTAAACGATTTTCTCGTCAACAGAATGTATTAATTTGTTATGGTTTAACCATATTTTCAACACTGTCATTTTTATTTTATAAATATGAAGATGAATGGGTAATTGCCATCAACTATTTTATATGTGGTCTTGCTTGGTCGATGTCAATATCGCTCATAAATGCAATGATTCAAGAACGTTATAGAGGGGAAATTGCAGCAAGGGTTATTGCTTGTATATTTTATGATGATGTACATAGGACAAGCGGCAGGAAGCTTGTTTTTTGGCGCGATATCTGAGTATTCAATGTTGCTGGCATTTGTAGTTGCATTAAGCATACTGGTGCTGAGTATACTTACACGATATATTGGCGTTCGGATTTAAGCTTATTGAGACCATAACTGATGCCAGAGCACCTGTGGAAGATTAACTCATAACAGGTATTAAAAAAAGAAAACCAAAACCAAGAAAAAAGACGATTTGATCAAATACAGATAACAGGTATTCTTTTATTTTACGTACTAATATAACATCTTATCCTTGTTGATTTTTAATTTAAAACATAGGAAAAAATAAAATGAAAAAAGTACTTTTTATACATAACTCATCAAATGAAGATGATAAGCAATTAGTTACAAAATTAGGTTTTGACAGTCAAAAGCTTCAGACCATCGGGGTTGATTTTGTAAAAAAAAGTGATATGCAAATATGGACAACCGTAGGTGTAGAACGATTTGAAACTATATCTCAATCCTATCTTCAAAATACAGCTTTACTTGTTTTTTCGCCTAATATATCCGTTCCCAATGCGGAAGAATATGCTAAAAAAAATTCAGTACCATCCTTGCATTTACAAAAAGGTGATCAAAATCTTTCCGGAAATAATCTGATAGAGTTAATGCAAGAGGCGCTTGATCCATTAACAATACAAAAAAACTTATCAAATTTTTTACTCAACAAGTCTTATCTAAGCAAAACACACAAAGGTGAACCTCTAATTAAAAACTCTGGACTAATCGCTACAAGTGTTTTGCCATTCCTAACAAGGCAATCTACTGATAAAAAAATGTTAGCGGAACTTCAAAAGAAAAACCATGAAATTTTAAAAAACGGATCACCAGCCAATAATATTGAACAAAAATTAACCAATTTGCTGCAATTTATACACTCACATACTGCCGTGCCAGAAGAGGTCAATAGTCAGTTAAGCACATACACATATAAACTAGAACACGCTGGTCAAACGTATAATGTGCCATGGAGCGTAATGCAGGCTTACGATCCTAAATCAGCAGGCAATTACGACAGTACAATGGTAATAAACCGATTAAAACAAGATTTAGCAAAAGTCAATGCTAGTGACATTATTGCACAAAAACTTCTTTCGCCAATGTATGGTGTATTATGGAATAATAAACATGGAGTCTCTACAGAATATATAGAAACTCTAAAATCTTCGAATGCACTTTATAAAGAGATAAAATACTCAGATAAAAAAGAAAGTAATAATCACTGTTTTACAATATTTTCAAAAAATAATAATAACCAAAATATTGAAAACGTGTGTTAGTACAGATCAGTCTAATGCAAGGTGATTAACAATCGAATATAACTGATACTCAGGTTAACTCATCCTCTTAGTGTTACTGATAATTGCCAAAATTAAACCTATTGCTGTTAAAATAGTACCAACCCGAGGTATAACCTAAACCAATTTGAATGGTAAAACCTCCTAGGAAAACGCCTAAAGCAGTTCCTAAATTAAATGCAGCAATGTTGGCTGCCGAAGCTAAGGTTGGTGCTCCCTCAGCTTTGTTTAGTATGTATTTTTGTAACGGTGAAACAAGTCCAAAACCAATCGCGCCTAATAAAAATAAAGTAATTGCCGCGGGAATTTTATAATGTGCAGTAAACACAAATATTCCGAGCAAAATAGCTAAAGCCGTTAATAAACCATAAATAGTCGGTATCAACGCTTTGTCGGCAGCTCTACCTCCTAAAATATTCCCGATGACTAAGCCAACTCCATATATTCCCAGCAGCCAACCTACAGCATAGGGAGTGTAGCCTGCAACATAGAGCATCATCGGCGCCACATAGGCAAAAGATGCCAGTAGTCCGCTAAACCCTACCGCTGTGACCAACAATGCCATCCATACCTGTGGACGTTTAAAAACTGCCAACTCGTGTCTTAAACATGTTTTTGGAACAATCGTATGACTTGGAAGAAATGCTAAGATACCTATTAAACCAATTACTCCTAATACTGAAATCACCCAAAATGATGAACGCCACCCAAAGTGTTGCCCTAATAACGTCCCCATTGGCACACCTATCACATTCGCTAGAGTCAGTCCTGTGAACATTAATGCTATTGCTGTCGCGCTACGATTTGGTCCTACCATGCTTGCAACGACAACTGCTCCAATTCCAAAAAATGCCCCATGGCAAAATGCTGAGAGAAAGCGTCCAACCATAAGGATAGCAAATGTGGGTGCCAAGGCTGATACTATACTTCCTGTAATAAACAAGACCATTAGGGATACGAGTACTTTTTTACGCGAGATATGAAGTGTTCCCGCTGTAAGTAATGGTCCTCCAATTCCAACGCCCAGTGCGTACCCTGATGTCACAAACCCTGCAACAGGTATGGTAATATCAAAATCATTTGCTAAATTCGGCAATAATCCTGTCGTTACAAATTCTGTCGTTCCAATGGCAAAAGAACAAATTGCCATCATTAACAAAGCCACACCAATTGAATATGATTCCATTTGTAAATCCTCTGATTGGGCTAACATTATTGTCGACTTTGACATGAATGACTCCTCTTTTAGTCAATTACAAAAGTCCTCGAAGTACACCACCGTCTACACGCACAGCGGCACCAGTCGTTGCTGAAGCCTTATATGAGCATAAGTACACAACCATATTTGCTACTTCTTCAGCTGAAGTCATGCGACCTAATAATGATGTCGATCTAGCCTGTTTTATAAACTCTCGGCTAGCTTCTTCGAGCGTAAGCGCTGGATCTGGCACCATCTCACGAATAAACTTCTCAACACCTTCGCTTAACGTTGGACCGGGTAATACACTGTTGACAGTTACCCCATTGCCAGCCACCGTTTCAGCAAAACCTCGTGCAATTGCCAATTGCGCTGTTTTCGTCATGCCGTAATGCACCATTTCTGGCGGGATCTGTATGGCAGATTCGCTGGATATAAAAACTACACGCCCCCACTGTTGCTCAATCATGTTAGGAATATAATGTCTTGACAGCCTGATGCCGCTCATTACGTTAATAGCAAAAAATTTTTCCCATTCAGCATCGCTTATTTCAAACACAGGTTTTGGTTCAAAAACTCCTGTGTTGTTGATGAGTATGTCTACATGCGGAATTTTTGCGAAAAGTTTCTCACAGCCAGCTGAGGTGCCAACGTCTGCTGCAATACCACGAACGCGTTCTTGTGTAGAAAATAATGTTACTGCTGCTTCAACTCTTTTATCTGTACGACCATTGATAATAATATCAGCGCCAGCGTGATGAAGCGCTTTTGCAATAGCAAGTCCTATACCTGCTGTTGACCCGGTGATTAAAGCAATACGTCTGCTCAAGTCGATGATCATAAAATTTCTTCTCCTTAATTAGTATACGACCGGTGTAATTCCACCATCCATGGTGAAATTCGCGCCAGAAATAAAATTAGCTAGATCAGAAGCTAAATAGAGTGCGAGATAGGCAACCTCTTCTGGTTTACCTAATCGACCAACTGGGATTTTTTGTGCTTCGACATATCTTTGTAATGCTGTCTCACGATCAACACCATATTGTCTTGCCAAGACATCTGCCAAACCACCCGCTTTATCATAAATTGCTGTTCGTATAAACCCAGGTGATAACACATTAGAACGAACTCCTCTAGCAGTAAATTCATTGGCGATTGTTTTTGATAGCATCGTAACCGCAGCCTTAGAAACGCTGTAATCAGGTAGTTTCGCATTAGGCATACGCCCAGCCTCAGAAGCCGTATGTAACAACACTCCGTTGCCTTGTTTCAACATATACGGAATTATGGCTCTTGATGCACGAACATAGCCTAATACGTTCAAATTTAGCGTGGTCAACCACTCTTCATCCGTAATATTCAAAAATCCAGATCGAGATCCCGCTATCCCCGCATTGTTAAACAATACATCGATTCTATTAAATTCTTTCACAACGTCATCAGTGAGTTTAGTGACCTGTATCTGATCTGTCATATCAACTTTCATGGGAATAATTTGCCCTAATGCGTGTAACTCATTTAACGCATCTGGATTAATATCTACGCCAATAACAATAGCACCTTCAGCAAGAAATGCTTTTGCCGAAGCGTAACCAATACCAGAACCAGCCCCAGTGATAATTACTACTTTATTTGTTAGATTAAAATCCATTGTTCGATCCTTGAGCGTGAGTAATCATTTCATTATAGTGAACAACTATCTTGGCATTCTTGGCGACATAATAGTTAGGCACAGAGTAAGCAATCGTTGCAAAATCAATTGTACCTCGATTTTTAAAGTCGCCAATTGCGATCCTTGCCACGGATTCATCGGATACCCGCCATTTAGCAAAGACCCCATTTTTTATATCGATAGCTTTGTAGTAAAACACACCTTGCCACGGCCATGGACCGCGTAATCCAACCAAGAACTCATCGTCACCATCACTATCAAAATCAGCGCATAGCACTTGATGACCAGGACCTTCCCCATTTTCATTAGGATCGCCAAAAACATCTAATATTACCCTACTCCATTTAGCATCAGCACCTGGCTTACCATCTGACTTGTAATAAACCGCAACTGTATTACCATGGAAAGGCTCAAGTGCAGCGACATACGCAAATGAGTCGTTTCCTATGCGTCCTACATCCATGTCACCTGAACCTTTGAAAGATGTTCTTTCAAATTGTGTCAACTCACCAGTGCCAATAAGTTTGCATTGCCATTTTTTAATATTTTCATCGTAGTAAAGCCAAGTAACACCTTCATCTGAAGCAAGGATAATAGAGTCTAGATTAGAGTTTGGAATAAGCTCTGACTTTATTTCCGCACCATGAATCATTCTAAAACTACTGTGATTGATAGTTTGCATTGACCATTCTTTAGCAGTATGTACATCGTCAGGTTGTGTGAACATAACTACAGGCAGAACAGCATGTACACTTTCTCTGGCAACAATAGGAAATCCCAGAATCTCCAGTCTGTCAGTCTGCGTGAAATGACCAATTCTTAAACGATGCATACCTGTTGTACGACCAACATAGTGTCGTTTCCAACGTTCTTTTACATCAGCATTTTGACCAGGATTCTCAATCCAATCAATCTTGCCACCTGAGGTATCTGCATCATGTATTGTGCCAACAGGACCATAAAGTTCATAGCATACCAGAATATCTGGATAGCCATTACCTGTTATATCAGCGTAAGCACCACCTACCGGCATTCTAATTTTGTCAACTACTAAATGTTTTTGCCAATCAGGATTTTTATACCAGTAGATTTCACCTAAAGTCAAACCGTAGCCAAATAAGTCTATCTTACCGTCTTGGTTTATGTCTAAGGCTTCTAACCAATACCCATCACGCAAATTCTCTGCTACGATCTCTTTGGTAAATTTAGGCACAAAACCTGCTTTGGTTGCTTGATCGTTTAAAAACTTTGTAAAGTCACCTACTGTTTTATCCGTTAGTGTTGCCATTACTTTTTCTCCTCTCCTACTATCTGAATTATTTGAATTCTTCACTACAGCTATATCTATGCTACGCAGTATTGGGTATTTTTGATCTCCTCCTCTAGAAGTGATAACACACGCTCTTCAGCCGTGAAAATAGAAGTTAACTTTGATGAGAAAACATGAATAAACCTGTTATGACGTGACTTATCACAAAACACCAATAATGGACGAGTGTCACTAAGGTCTCTTACTTTTGTTTTCAGTGCCAAAATATGGTCGATTACTTCAAACTCATCCAAAAAGTGCGGATAGAATTTGGCTATGTCCTCAATGATATTATCTGTAACTTCTCTGAGCTGTTTTAATGGCAATCCTTTGTGCAAAGCTTTTCGAGCTTCATCGATATCATTAAACTGTTGATAACTGGTATATTGAACATGGAATATCTGAAAGAGCTGATGATCTCGATATTTTCTATACTGAAGTGGAATATCTGCATAACCATATGGCTCTAAGCTTGGATATGTACCATCAAATATTCCAAAGCTTTCGTATGTACGTTCAGTTTTTAATTGCTTAGTTGCCACCAGCAGTGAAAAACATAAATCAAAATAGTGCTGGTGTTTGCCAGAAATGTACTGAAATGCTTGATTATACGTACAGTTAATAACAAAGTCATAGGGTGTATTATCTACCTGAATTAATTCATCATTCAACACTTTCAAATCGTTGACGCGTCTATTTAATTTCAGTCGAACGTTACTTTCATTCAGTGCTCTTTTAAACCAAGCTTTTGCTTTATCAACCAACAATATAGCCTCATGCACTCGGAAACCACCTTCAACGTTGGCAAAACCTAGTTCAGTTAGCTGAGAGAATGTGAGTTCTTCAATTTCCAATCCGGTACCCTTCATAATTGTTTTCATAGTTTTATAATCAATTAGGGTTTTATCATCATTTGCCACACAAAATATTTTTGAGTTGTGTGAAGCATAACTAACTAAATTTGGATAATGAGCGATGAATCTTGCTTCATCAATCTTGCACATTTCTCTCGTAACTCCTGAGCGAGGGTAGTGATATCCTTTGTAGTTATAACGCCTATCTTAATATATCGTTTGAGTAGCGCTTTCTCCCATATTGGATAATCGCTTAGTTAACAACAATCTTAATGATAATCAAGCGACAAAGATGAGTACTATTTGTTAGAAATTTTACTGCAAAGAATTTACTTAATCATCAGTGAAAAAAATTATATCTTTACGGTGGTATTTTGTTGTTATTATATTGTTATCTGGATTTTTTTGGATCGTATATTATGAACTTGGAACACAGAGTTCTAATCGCTTTATTTAAAAAGCGAACAATGTCATTGAGTGAATTAAGAAGAAGTTTTCATAGAGTGAAACTCTCTGATAGAGATGTTGCACTGAGTACTTTACATGAGCAAGGATATATAATTTGCGAACGCAGTCTAAGCAAAACGAGTAGCAAGATCATAACCATTTACAGAATATCTAATACGGGTGATCAATATATTCAAACCGAGCTAAATTTTGTTTGTAATTAGTTTTTCCAGTATCTTTGCATGCAACAAAAACTCGGAGGGAAGATAGTGATGCATATTTTCCTCCTCCACCATATATTCCGAGAATAATTTCTTGCTGCCATTGAAATGATACTTTAGCTTTGCTTTGTACAGATAGTCTTCGACTGTTTTGACGCTTAACCCTAAAATACTTGCAATACTCTTCGATTTAAAGTTCATTGATGCTAAATATACAACCTCAGTTTCCCTTACTGATAACTCACCGATGTTATCCTGTACAATGAGAGAATTCTCTCCTAGTACTGCTTTGTTATGTTTCGATAATTGCAGCGATAACACAAGAGACAAACCAATGATATCACGCTGATTATCTATGCGCCAGCCGCAAAACTCTGTCCCAATTATCTTGTTTTCTTGTTTTTTAGGCAACTTCCTGAAGAAAGTAGCGGACAATCCCTTTGCATAGTAATGAACATCAAGACACAACATGGAATTTCCCTTTTTTTCAACCAATCTGTCCTGATCGTAAAACTTCTGAGCATGTTGAGCCGTTGTACATGGAGTTTCAAAATCACTTAGCCCAATTAAACATTTTTCACTCCCCACGAGTTTACAATAACTTTCACTTACTTCTGTAAAAATCGACAGTTTGTTCTTAGTCCCTGTATATACCGCTACCCCTTTTGGGGGATAAATTTTTTCAGACAGTTTCATTGCATTTAACCTTATCGCTTTTTATTTCCGGTAAATACCAATTAGATCCAATCACTTTTGCCCAAATGCAATCCCCTATACCATAATAGGTATTTGCAAGATGGACATTGTTTCTATCTTGTGCTAAAGGGATAAGCGTTGAGCTTGACAATATCTCTTTTACATGATTAATACATACCATTTCATAATCAAATTTGATTACTTCCGACATTATCCCTTTTCTCCCAAATCCACTTGTAAAGCTAACCAAAGTTAAAGATTATATAAAAAATAAAACTTTCGCTGGTTTGTTTATTGTGCGCAGCAGGCTGTCTGAACAATGTATTAAGCTTATCGCCATTAGTGCTATTTGAGCTAGTAAAACCACCGGCGAATTTATCTTTCCAAGCACTTACCGCCCAACGAGATGAACTTTTGTCCATAAACTGTTTAAAGTCACCAGAAACAGTTCCCATATAAGTGGGTGAACCAAATAAAATACCATCATATTGATCCAATACTTCAACATTTGTATTTGCATCTGCAAATATCATATCGACATCTTTAATGTGTTTTGACACCCATTTTTTAACAGCTTCTGCTATTGCTTTGGTTGTGCCATGTGACTGCTGTACACGATTGCTATTTTCATTTATTTCTCCCTTATCGGAAATGGTTTTAGCCGTATGCGCTGAAAATGTATTGTTCTTTGCTAAAAGCTCACTGACACCAATAATGGCATGTTTCTTATTACCACTTATCTTAAAGGTTTCAAGCGTAGATACCTTCGCCAAAAGCGTATCCGGCTCG
>NZ_JAMBMW010000041.1:0-4507 GCF_024208055.1 Candidatus Nebulibacter yamunensis | reverse complement strand
AAGCATTAAGTAACACAGGGGATATTTTATTCTATGGCTGTAACGTTGCCGAAGGGCAACAAGGTCAAGCGTTTGTGGAAGCATTAAGGTCATATACAGATGCGGATATTGCGGCATCTATTGATACGACAGCAAGTCAAGATAATGGAGGGGATAGCATACTGGAATATGGACAAGCAATAGACAATAGTGAGATTCTTCATTTTGAGGGTTATGCTTATCGCTTGGATGCACCGGCAGTTCTAGTGGGAGGAAGTTCATTTAACTCAATCACTCAACTGGGTGACAACATTTATGGTGAGAACTCAGGGGATTTGTTGGGTGGATCACCTTATGCTGGAGGGGCAGTTTCTTTAAGTGCCGATGGCATGACAATGGCAATCGGAGCAGAGGGAAATGATGGCAATGGCACTTATTCTGGTCATGTACGGATATATAGCTGGAGTGGCACTACCTGGATTCAAAAGGGAGTCGATATTGATGGTGAGGTGGCAGGAGAGCGATCTGGAATATCGGTTTCGTTAAGTGCCAATGGCAATACGGTGGCAATTGGAGCTTGGGGTGGAAATAAGGCACGAATATATGAGTGGAATGGTAGTACCTGGATAAAAAAGGGCGGTGATATTAATGGTGAAGTAGGAGATGATAACTTTGGTTTCTCAGTATCATTAAGCAACGATGGCAATACCGTGGCAATTGGTGCGTTTTATAATGATGGCACGACAGGAAACGCAAGTGACGATAGAGGTCATGTACGGATCTACAGCTGGAATGGCACTACTTGGGTACAAAAAGGCGTTGATATTGATGGTGAGGCAGCAGGTGATCAATCTGGTTATTCAGTGTCCTTAAGCGCCGATGGTAACACCGTGGCAATCGGAGCAATTGGAAATGATGGCAATGGTAGTAATTCAGGTCATGTACGGATATATAGCTGGAATAGTGTAACGTCCACCTGGGATAAATTGGGGCAAGACATTGATGGTGAGGCAGCAAATGATAAATCTGGTTCTTCAGTGAGCTTAAGTGCCGATGGCAACACCGTGGCAATTGGGGCACCTAATAATAGCAGTAGTGCCGGCCATGTGCAGATATACAACTGGGACAGTGGTTTAGGCTCTTGGGTACCGAAGGGACTTGATATTGTTGGTCAAAGTGGTAGTCCAACAGGAGATCAATCTGGTTCTTCAGTGAGCTTAAGTGCCGATGGCAATACCGTGGCAATAGGCGCAGATGATGGAGTTTCACAGGATAAAGGCTATGCACGCATATATAGGTGGAATGGTAGTAGCTGGGTCAAATATGGTCCAGATATGCAAAGTAATATAACGAACGATCGATTTGGATGGTCAGTGGCTTTGAGTGCCGATGCTAGTAAAGTGGCAGTTGGTGCACCTCAAAATGATGGTACGACCGGAAACAGTACAGACAATAGAGGGATGGTACGGGTATATAGTTTAATTCCACGTTATACGGTGAATGAAGATACTGCACTTGCTATCAATAATATTTCGATTAATGATGTGGATGGTAATTTGTCAACTGTACGCTTACAGGCTAATAATGGAACATTGAATGTGACGTTATCAGGCGCTACAATCAGTGCCGGTAGCAATGGTAGCAATGATTTGACGATAAGCGGCACACAAGCAGAAATCAATGCAACGCTTGCAAGTTTAACCTATCAAGGCAACCTTGACTTCAGCGGTAGTGACACCTTAACACTCACAGCAACCGACAGTGGTAGCTCAAATACGGTGCAGTTAATCGGTATTACGGTTATTGAAAAACATGAGCCGATATTAACAGGTGGCGTAGCTTTAGAGTATAGCGGAAATGATGGAGCGGTAGTAATTGATAATACCATTAGCATTACTGATATGGATGATGTAAATCTTGAAAGTGCAACGGTGAGTATTAGCAGCAATTATGTAAATGGTGGAGATGTATTATCGTTTGTGAATGTTGGAAATATAACCGGTACCTTCGATGTACTAACTGGCGTATTAAGCTTAACAGGAACAGATACTTTGGCAAATTATGAGGCGGCATTAAGGACAGTTCGTTATGAAAATTTAGCTGATCAACCAACCATATTGACTCGCACTATTAGTTTTGTTGTAAACGATGGCGATGATGACTCAGAGATTCTTACAAGTACCATTAATATACTAACACCAGTGGCTCAGCTTAGCGTGCCATTGGTTGGTGATATTTCGGAAGATCACTTAGGGCACTCAGTTGCCTTAAGTGCTAATGGGACAATTCTTGCAGTAGGGGCGAAGGATCATGATTTCAACGGAGACCGTTCTGGTCAAGTGAAAATTTATGAGTGGAATGGTAATGGCTGGACGCAAAAGGGTCAAAATCTTTACGGTGAAGCCAGTAACGATGAATTTGGGCATTCAGTGGCATTAAGTGATGATGGTACTATTGTCGCAATTGGAGCAGAAGGAAGAAATAATAGTACTGGCGAGGTTAAGATTTATCAATGGAATGAGCTTAACGGCAGTTGGGAACAGCTGGGAGGAGGTATTCTGGGTGAAGCTGAGGGAGATTCTTCAGGTTCTTCAGTTTTAGGGTTTAGCGCGGATGGTTTGACGGTTGCCATAGGAGCTTCAGGTAATGATGCCAATGGAAATGGATCTGGTCATGTTCGAGTTTATCATTGGGATAGCACTAATTGGGTAAAATTAGGGCAGGATATTGATGGGCAGACAGGAGATGGTGCTGGTTGGTCAGTTTCGTTAAGTGCAGATGGGATGACACTGGCAGTTGGCTTTGTCAATGCTAACACTCATGGTCAGGTTAAGATTTATGAATTGGATAACAATAATTGGGTGCAAAAGGGTTTGGATATCAATGGTTCTGCAGAAAGTTCAGCACTAGGTGGTGCAGTGTCCTTAAGTGCTAATGGAAATATTATTGCGATCAATGCAAGGTTTGGTACTAACTTTACTGGTCAAGTTAAGGTGTATGAATGGAATGGCAGCAGTTGGGAGCAGCGCGGACAAAGTTTCAATGGTGAAGTTAACTTTGAGCTATTAGGTGCCTCAGTATCGCTGAGTGCCGATGGTTCAATACTAGCATTTTCAGCACCTAATAATGGTGATTCTCCAATTAATGCTGGCGTGGTAAGACTTTATCAATGGAATGACAGCAGTTGGACCAAGTTAAAAGAGGATATTTATGGTGCAACGGCAGGTGATGGTGCGTATGCGATATCCCTAAGTGACGATGGTTCAGTATTAGCAATTGGATCACGTAACAATAATGATAATGGATCTGGTGCTGGTCATGCGCGAGTTTTCCGTATAGCATCAGCACCAGTCAATATTATTCCAGGAGTACAAGCTCTCAATGAGGATAGTACACTTGCTATCAACGGACTTACTGTGAGAGATGAAAGTGGAATCTTGGCGAGCACACGTTTACAAGTCAATAATGGTACTTTGACAGTAACCTTGTCTGAATCTGCAACGATCAGTGCAGGCGCTAACGGCAGTGGTGATTTAACGATCAGTGGAAATGCAAATGATATCAATGCGACATTAGCGAGTTTAATCTATCAGGGTAACCTTAATTTCAATGGCAATGATAACCTTACTGTGACCTCAAATGAACAGGGTCTATTTGCATTATCGGATGTAGACATCGTTTCAATTACTGTGAATGCGGTGAATGATGCGCCGACAGCTTCTCATAATACAGTGGTGATAAATGAAGACAGCAGCCATGTTTTTACAGCGAGTGACTTTAACTTTGCCGATATTGATGGTGATGTATTAGACAGTGTTAAGATTACGAACCTACCAACAATAGGTAGCTTAAAATTAAATGGTGTAGCAGTGACCGTAAATCAAGTGATCACTAAAGCAAATATTGATGGAGGTTTATTGATCTTTACCCCTGTTGCAAATGGCAATGGTAGTAATTATGCCAGTTTTGACTTTAGCGTAAATGATGGCACAATTGATTCTGTGTCGACTTATACGATGAGTATTGATGTCACCTCAATCAATGATGCCCCAACCGCAGCTAACAGCACGATTATAACAGCAGAAGATACAGCTTATACATTTGCGGCATCCGACTTTAACTTTGCTGACGTGGATGGCGATACCTTAGCAAGCATTACAGTCACAAATTTACCGACAATAGGTAGCTTAAAATTAAATGGTGTAGCAGTAACTTTGAATCAAGTGATCACTAAAGCCAATATTGATGGAGGTTTATTGATCTTTACCCCTGTTGCAAATGGTAATGGTAGTAATTATGCCAGTTTTGGCTTTAAGGTAAATGATGGTGCGCTGGAGTCCGTGTCAGCGTATACGATGAGTATTAATGTCACTCCCGTGAATGACGCGCCAAGTATCAATAGTTTAACCGCTTCATCAACTTATACAGAAAGTGCGGCAGATGATAGCATAAGTCCAATCAAATTGGTGTTAGATCAGAATCTTTTCTTGGATGATGTGGAGGATGTCGGCTTTACCGGAGCAACAGT
>NZ_JAMBMW010000058.1:0-831 GCF_024208055.1 Candidatus Nebulibacter yamunensis | reverse complement strand
AGCTCCGATTCTGTAAAACAGTGAAAATTCTCATCACCGGGATTTGCGGGTTCGCCGGCAGCGTAATCGCGCGTGGCCTGCTTGAACATTGTGCTGACATAACCATCATCGGCCTCGACAATCTGTGCCGACGTGGCAGCGAAACCAATGTCGAACCCCTCCGATCGTTGGGAATCGATCTGCGTATCGGCGACATCCGAGAGGAAGCTGATCTTGCCACTCTCCCATCGACTGATTGGGTCATCGACTGCGCCGCAAACCCCAGTGTGCTTGCCGGAGTGGATGGCAAGACCAGCGCCAAAGAACTCCTCGATCACAATCTTGGAGGGACCATTCATCTCCTCGAATTTTGCCGCCGTCACGACGCTGGCTTTGTCCTCCTCAGCACCAGCCGGGTTTATTCCATCAAGCCCCTCGCCGATCTCACTGTCGAGGTCCAGGATGAAGCATTCGTCCCGATCTTTCCAAAATCAAACATCCCAAATCATTCATCCCAAATCAGCCCGGCAGGGCTCACCGAATCCTTCCCGACCGATCCACCGATCTCCCTCTATGGTTCCTCGAAAAAATGTTCGGAACTCCTGGCGCTGGAATACGGAATGACGTTTGATTTCCCTGTTCGCATCAACCGCTGCGGCGTGCTGGCAGGAGCCGGCCAGTTTGGAAAGGCCGACCAGGGCATCTTCAGCTACTGGATTCATTCTTGGGCCGCGCAACGCCCACTTAAGTACATCGGGTTTGGCGGCAAGGGACACCAAGTACGCGACTGCCTTCACCCCCGGGACCTCGTGCCCTTGATTGCCCGTCAGCTTGCCGAACCCCACCACTCCG
>NZ_JAMBMW010000004.1:0-137615 GCF_024208055.1 Candidatus Nebulibacter yamunensis | reverse complement strand
CACCTGTTAAACGACGAAACTCATCTGCTGCTAACTTGTTTATCGTTTCCCATCTCATTGATCATATCCACCTTTAATTTTTAAATAGCTATTTTGCTAGATTAAATACGGTTTGGAAAGAACTCTATTCATGTGTTAAACTTAAACGGTTATTATCTGCTGATATTAAGCCTTTAGGTTAATTTGATGATTTTTTGATTAACACTTCAAATAAACAACCCTTACCAACGAACAATACGACTATCGTTATGATAGTCAATATAAATGGTTTTTGTGGGGCGAGGTAAAAAATCACCACCTTTTTGTGGCCATTCGATCAAGGATATTGTGTCGTTATTGAAGTAGTCACGAATTCCAATCCACTCTAGCTCTTCAGGATCACTTAAACGATAAAGGTCAAAATGTTGCAGAATAATATTATTGATGGGGTAAGTCTCAACGAGTGTATAAGTTGGGCTTTTGACAGAACCTTTAAAACCTAAGCATTGCAATATGCCTTTACTTAATGTTGTTTTACCAGCACCAAGGTCTCCACATAAGTAAACAATGTCCCCCGCTTTGAGGCTTTGAGCAATTCGTATGCCAAGATCAAGCATTTCTTGCTCGTTATGTGTAGAAACCTTATTTTTTGTCATAATACTCAATAAATGCTCCAACTAAAACAAATGAGCCAAATACCACGATTAAATCGTCTAATTGTGCATTATGCTGAACGTATTTAAAAGCCTCAATATGATTATCAAAAAATAATGTGTTTTCAGAAAAATAATTAGTTTGCTGCTCATCTTTGAGTTGTTTAAAACGCACATCAAGCCCACTTAAATCAGGAATAAGCCACAAATCTATCATTAGCTGGGCATCTTCAAGAATTTGGCTGATGTCTTTGTTTTGATGTACGGTAAAAATAGCAATTGTGCGCTTGAATTTATTCTTAAGTTTTGCAATTTTCAGCATTAAATTTTGTACTGCTTGAGGATTATGAGCTATATCAGTAATAATGAGTGGATTTTTGCTTACTATACAAAATCGACCTGGTACCGCCAATTGATGTAGGTTGTTTGGCAGACATAAGGTTGGTGATATTTCCTTTATTGCAGTTAAGGCACAAGCAAGACTTGTGGGGTGAATGCCGCTACTTTCCATGAGGTGTTGACTGACTGGATTGGCAGCTATGATAGTTGCTTTGATTTCATTTAAATAATCCTGCGCTTTATATGGTAATGGTTCCCCCACAATAACAGGCTTATCGGATCGTGCAATATGTACTTTATTTAAAGCAATTTCCTCTAAACTATGACCCAATAGCTCACAATGATCAAGAGCCACTGTTGTAATTATAGCAATATCCGCATCAAAAAGGTTGGCTGGATCAAGCTTCCCACCAACACCAACTTCTAAAATTGCCCACTGTGGTCTTTGTTGTTCGATATGCAACCAAGCACATAAAAAAGCAATAAAGTGATAATGTAATTGAAGCTTTAGTTCAACACTTGCTTGATAGATTTTTTGTAAGTAAAAACAAAGTGCTTCATCATCGATAGACTTCTGATTATGACTAATGCGCTCATTAAAAACATGTAAATGTGGTGAAATGTGACAAATATGATCGATTTGATTATGTTTAAAAACTTCTGAAATAAGTGCCACCGTAGAGCCTTTGCCATTTGTTCCTGTCACAGTAATAATTTTGGGTTTATAGTGGATGTTTAGATGTGTCAGAAACGTTGAAAGGTTTTTAAATTCTGCACGCTTGAAATTAAGTTGAAGAATTTGATTAATATAGTTATCAATTTCTTGGGAAGAGGGTTTAGTTGTGACCATAGTGTGTTTACATAAGCGCTATGATTATAATTTTCTATACAGGCATAAGCTTGTCAAGTATATGGCTTATCTCATTAGCTAATTGCTGACGATGAACAATCCGATCAATCATGCCTTTTTCAAGCAAAAATTCACTGCGTTGAAAGCCTTCTGGTAGTTTTTCACGTACAGTTTGTTCAATGACTCTAGGGCCTGCAAAACCAATAAGCGCGTTGGGTTCGGCGATATGAATATCACCAAGCATTGCTAATGAAGCAGATACCCCACCTGTTGTTGGATCGGTCAATACAACAATATACGGCAGTTTATGCTCAGCAAGCTTAGCAAGGGAGGCACTTGTTTTGGCCATTTGCATTAATGAAAACAAAGATTCTTGCATTCTAGCGCCACCACTTGCGGTAAAGCAAATCAGAGGGAGTCTTTTTTCAATTGCAAGTTCTACTGCGCGTACAAACTTTTCCCCAACAACAGAACCCATAGAACCACCAAGAAAGCTAAAATCAAAGATAGCTGTAACAACAAGTCTGCCATTAATCGAACCATCAAAAACAAGTAAAGCATCATTTTCTCTGGTTTTCTTTTGAGCACTGCTTAGACGATCTTTATATGATTTGGTGTCTTTGAATTTTAAAACATCTTTTGGTTTCACATCGCTAAAGTATTCAACCTGAGAGTCTTTATCAAAAAAACAGTTTGCACGCTGGCGTGCAGTTAACCGCATATGGTGATCACAACTGCCGCACACCATCATGTTTTCAGTTAGATCAGGAAGGTATAATACAGAATGGCATGAAGAACATTTATGCCATACGCCTTCGGGTAGTTCTTTTTTTTCAGAATCCGAGCGCAATTGTGGAATAATTTTGGTTAGCCAACTCATTGTCAGAAGCGATCACTTTTGTGATTAAACATAACTAGTCATTATATCGTGCGATAGGTGTGATGCAATTATTTATCAACCTCGTAATCAAAAAGGTTATAAGCGATTGAGTCCATTTAATGCTGCGACTCGATACGCTTCTGCCATAGTAGGGTAATTGAATGTGGTGTTAATAAAATACATAAGCGTGTTGGCTTTACCTTTTTGGGACATAATTGCTTGACCGATATGAATAATCTCAGAGGCTTGACTCCCAAAACAGTGAATCCCTAGTAGTTGCAAGGTTTCACGATGGAAAATAAGCTTAAGCATTCCTGTGGTTTTACCTGAAATTTGAGCGCGTGCTAGGTCTTTAAAAAACGCATGTCCGATCTCATAAGGCACTTTTTCTGTGGTAAGTTCTTGCTCTGTTTTTCCAACAGAACTAATTTCTGGTAAGGTATAAATGCCAGTTGGAATGTCTTTAATCAAGTGGGTTGTGCATTTGCCTTCGGCAATGTGCGTTGCAGCAAAGCGCCCTTGATCAAAAGCCGCTGAAGCCAGCGATGGGTAACCTACCACATCACCAACTGCGTAAATATGTGTATGTTGTATCGTTTGATAATTTTCGTTTATTTCAATCGAGCCACGTATGTTAGGTTCAATGTCAATGTTTTGAAGTCCAAGCTTATCTGTGTTACCTGTCCGACCTTGCGCAAACAGTAAGTAATCAGATTTTATAATTTTGTTTGATTTGAGTTTAAGGCTCACCTCATAATCGTTAGCGATTATACTGTCATAGAATTCATTGTGGCGCGTACGAATACCTTGTTCACGGAAGTGATAACTCAAAGCATCAATGACTTCATTGTCCAAGAATGATAATAAGCGCTCACGATTATTGATAAGGTTGACACGAATTTTTAATGTGCGAAAAATCGAGGCATATTCACAACCAATTACTCCTGCCCCATAAATGGTGATAGTTTTAGGGTTATCCTTTAGCTTTAAAACGCTATCGCTATCGAGGATGCGGGGATGACTAAAGTCGATATCATTTGGATTGTATGGGCGTGAGCCTGTTGCGATCACAAAATATTTTGCACTGTACTGTTCACGTAGTAATTCACCCTCGCCTTGTTTACAGATACATATGGTATGTGGGTCGATGAATTTAGCAAAACCATGAAGCATATCAACATTGTTACGCTTGTAAAAACCTGTTTTGAGTTGAGTTTGTGCCTCGATAACACGTGTTGCATTTTCAAGCATTTGTGCATAGCTATAATCATGATATTTAGCATGAAAGGCGAAGTGAGATACCGTATGACGTAGTGCTTTACTCGGGATAGTGCCTTGATGTGTGCAATTACCGCCGATCAGGTTCGACTCGATGATTGCGACTTTAAGCCCAGATTTGGCAGCTTTAATTGCTGCTCCCTCACCACCTGGTCCACTGCCAATTACCATAACGTCATAGTCAAATTGCATAATGATTCCGAGCTTAAAAAATTTGGTGCAGATTGTATCACAGCAATCTAGATGTGTTGAGAAATATATGAAGTTAATTCAATTTATATGGGAGCTGTGTATTTTTCTATCTTGCTGTATAGATCCTTAAATAACTTTAAGATAAATTTTATTAGAAAATTTAAGGATGACATCACTATCCTTAATTTATTTTTCGGAGCTAAAAAATGTGTAATTTCAGGATTTAAAGCAGAAATTTTTAATCGAAAAACTAGCGAAACAAATTGAAATAAGGTAAAATTCGCCCGTTTTTGCATTTGCTTATTAATTTAAATGCAGATTCTAGAGCAACAATAATTAATTTTTATAAATTTGGAGAATATTATGGTCGTTATTCGTATGGCTAGAGGCGGCGCTAAGAAGCGTCCTTTTTATAGAATCGTGGTAACTGATAGCCGCACAGCACGTGATGGTCGTCCTATCGAGCGTGTTGGTTTCTTTAATCCGTTAGCAAAAGAGCATGAAGAGAAAGTGCGTGTTGACCTTGAGCGTGTAGACTACTGGTTGGGTACAGGTGCAAAAATGTCTGATCGTGTTACTTCTTTAGTAAAAGAAGCACGTAAATCAGGTACTGCACAAGCTTAATGTTTTTTGGGGGTGCTTAAGTGCCCAATGATTGAAAACGCCAACTTACGCTTGCCGTAGTTGGCGTTTTTGTTTACGTAAAATTACAAAGGGTTAATTATGCTACAGCAAGATAATGACAGTATGGTTGTCATCGCTAAGGTAGGTGCGCCATATCGCTTAAAAGGTGAGCTAAAACTTTATGTATTAAGTGATTCCATCGAAACAGCATTATCCTATGGGCAGTGGTATATTAAAAAACCAAGTGATAGTATATGGCATAAGCTTGAAGGCGAAGTAGTTAGCCGTGTTGGTGATAAGATTTTGATTCAATTCCCAGATGCCAATATTAAAGAAATAGCTGCCAAGTATACCAATTCGTCTATTGGTGTACCACGATTAGCTTTAAAAGAAATTGCGGAAGATGATGAATATTATTGGGTAGATTTGATTGGTATGAGCGTGATTAATCAACAAGGCGATAGTTTTGGTTGGGTAGAAGATATCTTAGATACTGGCGTCAATGAAGTACTTTGTTGTAAGCACGGTGACAAAAAATACCTTATTCCATTTGGGAAAGACTATATTGTTGAAGTCAATCAAAAAGTAAGGCAAATTATTGTCGATTGGCAATACGATTACTTATAAGGTGAGGGGTATGCGCTTTATTGTGATTAGCATTTTTCCTGAGATGTTTTCTGCATTGTCTGAGTTTGGGATTTCAGCACGTGCGGTCAACAACGAAAAAGTGCAATTAACAATAATTAATCCGCGTGAATTTGCTACTAATCGTTATCAAAGCATAGATGATAGACCATTTGGTGGGGGACCTGGCATGGTGATGATGTATGACCCTTTACAAAAAGCGATTATGGATGCCAAAAAAAGATTGAACAAATTAGCTAAGGTTGTATACTTGTCGCCCCAGGGGAAGCCATTAACACAAGCACGTGTTAAGGAGCTTGCCTGTGAAGATGCTTTAATCTTGCTTTGTGGTCGTTATGAAGGTATTGACGAACGTTTGATTGAGCGTCATGTTGATGAAGAAATCTCGATTGGTGATTATGTGTTAAGTGGTGGCGAGTTACCAGCAATGGTATTGATGGACAGTATTATGCGTCTGTTGCCGGATGTTTTAAACGATCAAGAATCAGCAGTTGAAGATTCATTTTATAATGGTTTGCTAGATTGTCCGCATTATACACGCCCAGCTCAACATAGTGAGGCAGGGGATGTGCCAGCAGTGCTGTTATCAGGTGATCATAGAAAAATTCAACAATGGCGACAGCAACAAAAAATAAAACGCACATTTATGCGGCGCAAAGATTTGATTGAGTGCCTATGTCTATCGGATGAAGATAAGCAATACCTTGCGCAAATAGCGCATGAAGAACAAAATAAAACGTGATAGAGAATGCACATTTAGGAGAAAAATAAATGAAAAGTAAATATTTAGAATTAGTTGAAAAATCACAATTACGTAGCGATATCCCAACGATGTATCCAGGTGATTCTGTTGTTGTTAATGTCTGGGTAAAAGAAGGTGATAAAGCACGTGTTCAAGCTTTCAAGGGCTTTGTGTTAGCAATTAAAAATCGTGGTATTAACTCAGCTTTTACCGTGCGCAAAATGTCATCTGGGGAGGGTGTTGAACGCACATTCCAAACACACAGTCCAATTATTGAAAGTGTAATCATAGAAAGACGTGCAAAAGTTCGTCGCGCTAAACTTTACTACATGCGTGGACTTACTGGTAAGGCTGCAAGAATTAAAGAAAAAGTATAATTTTAAAAGTACTCCCCAATATCAATACCACTAAACAGTAAAAGAGACATTTTTTATTGTAAAATTGGTTCACTTTTTAATGGTTCAAGACAGATCTTGTAATCTGTTGAACTCAGATAATAAAATCTATTTAATTTTGTTTACATCAATATTTTTATAGCTTGATACTGCTTAAGGTTGCGTTTAGCTTCTGCCATATCAGAATAGCCTTTATAGTCTTTCAAATAAACCTCTTTATGTCATATGCTCAATAAAAATATGATCAAAAGCTGCCCATCTACGTTGATTTTAATATCATTGACAAAGCATATTTAAACGAAGTGCTGACTTCTATTCTAGACCTCATAGTTGGTGATGTTAAGGATGGTTTATTGGTTTTTTGATGGAGATTGAGTAAGTAAGATTGAGATGATGTGAAAATCTTAGTTTTTGGTGGTCAATCCGATATTTTGGTTTTATTATTGGCGGCAGATTAAGGTTTGATTATATAATTTTGATTAAGGGAGTATTTACTCAATGCCAATATTGCAATGGCTCAATAGAGAGGAAAGCATAAGAAAAAGCAGTAAGGTGCCGTATCGTTTGTTAGAGGTTGACGATAGTTTATCTTATGGTGACAAAGATACTGAAAATATGTTGATACAAGGTGACAATCTCGATGCTCTAAAGGCTTTGTTGCCTTATTATGCGGGCAAGGTTAAGTGTATTTATATTGACCCTCCATACAATACTAAAAGTGCTTTTGAGTATTACGAGGATAATTTAGAGCATACAAAATGGCTTGAAATGATGTATCCAAGGTTGGAGTTATTGCGCGAATTATTGAGTGAAGATGGAAGTATTTGGGTAACGATAGATGATAACGAAGCACATTATTTAAAAGTTATAATGGATGAGGTTTTTGGAAGAAAAAACTTTGTAACCAACATTGTTTGGCAAAAAAAATATACAACCTCAAATGATTCAAAAGGTATTCCTGATTCCCATGATCATATTTTAGTTTTTAAAAAATCAGAAAAATTTGAAAGAGGTCTTCTTCCAAGAAAGGATAAGCAGAATTCAATGTATAAATACGATGATGGTGATGGAAGGGGTTTATACAGAACTGACAATATTCTTGTTAAAAGCTTTTCGCAAAGCGGTGTTTTTCCAATAATTAATCCTAATACTAGCAAAGAATATATGCCCCCCGAAGGTAAATGTTGGAGAACAAATAAGGAAAATATGGAAAAATGGATCAAAGAAAACAGGATTTACTTTGGGAAAGATGGGAAAGGATCCCCGCAATTAAAAAGATATCTAAATGAAGTTAAACAAGGAATAGTTCCCAATACTTGGTGGACATTTGAAGATGCTGGCCATAACGATCAATCAAAGAAAGAATTACAAAAACTTTTTACGAGAGATATTTTTGATACTCCGAAACCAGAAAAGCTTATTCAGCGAATCTTATCTTTGGCTACTAGTGAAAACGATTTAGTCCTTGATTCCTTTCTTGGATCAGGCACCACCGCAGCAGTTGCTCACAAAATGGGGCGTAGATACATTGGTATTGAAATGGGCGAACATGCTAAAATACATTGTGCAGATCGTTTAAAAAAAGTGATTGATGGTGAACAGGGAGGTATTTCTAAAAATGTAAACTGGCAGGGTGGAGGTGGCTTTAGATTTTATCATTTAGGCCAACCTATATTTGATGACAAAGGACACATAAACCCTAAGATTAAATTTGATCACTTAGCCGCTCATGTATGGTTTTGTGAAACGCATACGCCTTTTGAGAATAAAGATAAGTCTGCATTTTTAGGCATCCATAATGACGTTGCTTATTATCTTTTGTATAACGGAATTTTAGGCGACAAAAGACCACATGGCGGTAATGTGTTGACGAATAAAATATTGGAAACATTACCAAAGCATGATGGCATAAAAGTTATTTATGGTGAATCAAGCCGAATAAGTGATAAGAAACTTAAAGAGTTAAATATTACTTTCAAGCAAACCCCTTATGATGTTAAGAGCAGTTAGTTATGTTTAAATTAAAGCAATATCAGATTAACACAATTGAAGTATTAAAAAGTTATCTTTCTGGCGCAAGATTTTCAAACCCAAAAAGTGCCTATGATACAATCCAAAAAGCAAATTATGGTCAGGGGCAATATAAGCCGTTTAATAGTTTAGAGGGTTTACAAGATGCACCTTATGTTTGCTTAAGATTACCGACAGGAGGAGGTAAGACGTTACTATCAGCGCATACCATAAAATTAGCGAGTGAACATTATCTTGAAAGTGACTATCCCTTAATATTATGGCTTGTGCCAACTGATAAGATTAAGCAACAAACTTTAGAGACACTAACTGATGAAGATCACCCAAACAGGAAAGTGTTAAATGAAGCATTTGGTGGTAAGTTTCGAGTATTTGACATTGCTGATTTTAGACAAATACGCCCTGCTGATATTGATAGTGGCGCATGTATTATTATTTCCACATTTCAATCTTTGCGAGTAGATGACACCAATGGGCGCAAGGTATATGCACATGATGAAAACTTAGAGCCACATTTTAGTAAAATATCGGCAATAGAATCGATGGAGTTTTTAGAGGACTCCAACCAATTAAAATATTCTTTAGTGAATTTATTGCACTGGTATAGACCTTTAGTAATTGTTGATGAAGCGCATAATGCAAAATCAGAATTAAGTATTGAAGTGTTAAGGCGCGTTAATGCAGCTTGTGTTATTGAATACACGGCAACACCTGCTAAAAATAGTAATGTAATTCACTCAGTGACAGCAGCAGAACTAAAAGCTGAGGAAATGATAAAGTTACCTTTAGTTGTTCAGCCTGCAAAAACGTGGCAAGTTGCAGTAGAGCAAAGTATACAGACACGTCAAAAACTAGAGGAGTTAGCCAATAATTCTAAACTTGAAGATCAATATATACGCCCTATAGTGCTATTTCAGGCTGAGAAAAAAGACCGAGATATAACAGTAGAAGTATTAAAACGACATTTAATTGAATCTGAAAAGATCAAAGAAGAAGAAATAGCCATTGCAACAGGTACACAAAAAGAGCTAGACGGCTTAGACCTTTTTAATCGCAACTGTAAGATACGTTACATTATAACGGTAGAAGCATTAAAAGAGGGGTGGGATTGTTCTTTTGCTTATGTGTTATGTTCAATTGCTAACACAACATCGGCAACAGCGATTGAGCAGTTAATAGGGCGCGTATTAAGAATGCCTTACGCACAAAGAAGAAAGCAAGAAGTGCTTAATAAGGCATATGCACATACAGCATCGACAAGTTGGCTCAATACCGTTGATAAATTAAAAGATTGTTTAGTTAAAATGGGCTTTGAAAAGCAAGAAGCAGAGCAAGTTATTTATCAGCAATCGTTAGATGGTTTTAATGATAATGTTGAAGATGTCATACAATTTTCATTAAGTGGGGATTTTGATTCATTCAGTCTTGATTTAGTTGAGCAGTCAAATATAACACTCACAAAAAATGATAAAGGTGTAACGCAAGTAACCTATAAAGGTGCTTTAGCTAAAGATACTATTGAGAATCTAGTTAATGCAATTAAAGACCCAGAAGAAAAGAAAAAAGTTGCACGTAAACTTGATGTAAAAATGCAGCATAAAGAGGAAAGACTAAGCCCATCACAGCGAGGTGAGCGTTTTATACTTCCTCAAATATGCCTATGCCTTGATGATGATTGGGATATAGCCGAACCAGAATCTTATTTACATTTACAAGGTGATTGGCGAATTGCAGATTATTATAAGCCATTGACTAAAGATGATTTTTCATTAGATGAAGATGGTAAGCAATATATAATCGACATTGCCAATCAAAAAATGCAAGTAGGGTTTTTAGGTAAAAAAGAACAGTTGTTATTATACGGTATCAAAACGAATATCACAGTTAATGATTTATGTTCTTGGTTTGATCACAATTTACGTTCACGTGATATTACATCACAACATCTACTTGAATATATACGAAAAACGATTGAAGCATTGCTTGAACGTGGTGACTTGGATATAGCCGCTTTAGTTCGAGGTAAATATATTCTTCAAAAGGTGCTAAAAGACAGAATTAATCAAGCTCGAAAAGGAGCGCAGAAGAAAGGCTTTCAGCTATGTTTACTGGATAATGACATAATGCAAGTAGACCTATCACAGTATGCGTTTGAGTTTCCAATCAATTACCCAATTAATAAATACTACGAGGGGAGTTACCAATTTAAGAATCATTACTACCCTCAGATTGCAGCTATGAATAAAGAAGAATTCGAGTGCGCTAAGGTGCTTGATATGCACGATAGTATCGAATATTGGTTAAGGAATATTGAAAATCAACCAGATAAATCGTTTTGGCTTCCAACAGATAGCAGTAGATTTTATCCTGATTTTATAGCCAAGCTTAAAGATGATCGTTTGCTGATTGTTGAATACAAGGGGCAACATTTGCTTACGAATGAGGATAGTAAACAAAAAGAGTTAATCGGTCATCGTTGGGCTGAACTTTCTCATAATTTATTTTTGATGGCTACTAATAAAGATGATAAAGGGAGAGGTGTTTTTGAGCAGATTGATTGCTTATTGAAGAATGAAAATTTTATAGTGCCTTAACAATTTTGAAGTCTTAATTAGAGTGTTAAAATGGCTGAGTATTCTGAAATTATTGACCAATTTCTTGATGATGTATGGCTTGCTGAAGGCTTAAGTCAAAATACATTGTTATCTTATAAAACAGATTTGATCCATTTGACTAAAGCTTATGATAAAAGAGACTTATTAACATTGGGCTTAATAGAATTACAAAATTTTTTAGCTAAGCGCCTAAATATTGGTTATAGCGCGCGCTCAAATGCACGAATGATCTCAACTTTGCATAAATTTTATCAATGGTGTCATGCGCAAAACAAAATTATTGCTGATCCAACACAAAAACTCATTTTACCAAAATTACCAAAAAGTTTGCCAAAAGATTTATCCGAACAAGAAGTGGAAAAACTATTAGATGCTCCAGACTTAACGACAGAGATCGGAATACGTGATAAGGCGTTATTAGAGCTTATTTATGCCACAGGGTTACGTGTCAGCGAATTGGTTAATTTAACAGTTGATGATGTGAACTTGCGTCAAGGTGTGGTGCGGGTGATGGGAAAAGGTTCAAAAGAGCGTCTAGTACCAACAGGAGAATATGCACTTGAGTATTTGAATAAATATATTGATGAGGTTCGAGAAGACTGGCTGCAAGGATTAAAGCTCAATAAGCTTTTTATTTCACATCATAGAAAAGGGATTACACGTCAAACATTTTGGCATCGCATTAAATATTATGCAAATTTAGTCGATATTAAAAAAGAAATATCACCTCATACCTTGCGCCATGCGTTTGCAACACACTTACTCAATCACGGTGCTGATTTGCGCTCAGTGCAAATGCTTTTAGGTCACAGTAGCGTCTCTACCACAACAATTTATACCCACATATCCCAAGTGAGACTAATGAATCTATATAAGGAACATCATCCACGCGCTTGAGCAAAAGTCTATCATAATAATGAGCTTTTAATATTTAAACTTTATTCTATATTCAACTAAAGGAGTGGATAGGATTTATTGGAGTATATTGTGCAGTCATATCAACAGGATAGTGGTATTTTAGCATTTGTTCAGGTGGCTAGTTTATATCAAATTGCACTTGATCCTAAAACGATTCATCACCAATTTGCAACGACTAATCAAGCGTTAGATTGTCAGACGTTGTTGCGCGCAATCAAACGAAATGGCTTTAAAGCAAAGCTTGTCAAAACAGAACCAAGTACTATTCATTCATCTGCTTTACCTGCAATTGCATGTGGGAAAACGCATTATTTTGTAGTGGTTGGTATTAATGATAAGCATGAATACTTGATTATCTCACCACACAATACAGAGCTTGTTCGTTTGTCTTATGAAGAATTTAGTGAACTGTTTGCCAATAAAATAATTTATTTAAATCCACAGGGGCAAGGATCAAACAAGAAAAGTTTTAATATCAAATGGTTTATTCCAGTGTTTTGGAAGTATAAACATGTATTTAAGGATGTGTTGATTGCTTCATTCTTTTTGCAATTATTTGCTTTAGTCACACCATTATTTTTTCAGGTGGTGATGGATAAAGTTGTTGTGCATCAAGCACTCACTTCACTTGAGATTTTAGCCATTGGATTTGTTGCAGTGAGTATATTTGAAATGCTGTTGGGCTCAATTAGAACGTATTTATTTGCGCATACGACAAGTCGGGTGGATGTAGAACTTGGGACAAAGTTGTATCAGCATTTACTAAGTTTACCCTTGGCTTATTTCGAAGCACGACAGGTAGGACAAAATGTAGCACGCGTGAAAGAGTTAGATAATATTCGTCAATTTTTAACCAGTAGCGCATTAACGCTTATTATTGACTTAGGGTTTACTTTTATCTTTTTTGCAGTGATGTGGTTTTATTCTGCTAAATTGACCTTGATTGTTTTAGCGACAATTCCTTGTTATGTTTTATTATCTTTGTTTATTACACCGATTTTAAAATATCGTCTAGACAAGGCATTTAAGGAGGGGGCGAAGAATCAAGCTTTTCTAACTGAATCTTTAACAGGTATTCAAACCATTAAAGCCGCTGCAATTGAACCACAAATGCAGCATAGATGGGAAGATAATCTATCCAATTATGTACGCACGAACTTTCGTGCGCAAAACTTAAGCAATATTACTTCTCAAATTGCTCAATTTATCAATAAACTCACCATTTTGCTAATCATCTTTTTTGGCGTGAATTTAGTAATTATGGGAAGCTTAACCATTGGTCAGCTCATCGCTTTTAATATGTTAGCAGGGCGTGTTACAGGACCGATTTTGAAAGTAGTACAATTATGGCAGGATTTTCAGCAGGTCAGTATTTCCTTAAAGCGTTTAGGGGATATCTTGAACAGTAGACCTGAGGAAGAGCCAACGAATATGCAGCATAAGCTTACCAAAGTTGAAGGTGAGATTGAATTTAAAAATGTGCATTTTCAATATCAGATTGATACTCCAGCGGTATTAAATAATATTTCATTTATCGTAAAACCTGGTCAATCGATTGGTATTGTTGGTCGTTCAGGGTCAGGGAAAAGTACGCTAACTAAGCTTATTCAAAGGCTTTATGTTTCGCAATCTGGTAGGATTTTACTTGATGGTGCTGATATATCATCCTTAAGTGCCGTGTGGTTAAGGCAGCAAATTGGCGTGGTATTGCAAGAGAACTTTTTGTTTAATCATAGTATTCGTGACAATATTGCATTAACTTGTCCTGGTATTGCACTTGATTTAGTTGTGCATGCCTCAAAGCTGGCAGGTGCGCATGAGTTTATTGTGAAACTTAAAAATGGTTATGACACTATTGTTGAGGAGCAAGGTGCAAATTTTTCAGGAGGACAAAAGCAGCGTATTGCAATTGCTAGAGCCTTGATTAATGAGCCAAAAATTTTAATTTTTGATGAGGCAACTTCAGCCCTTGATTATGAATCAGAGTATATTATTCAACAAAATATGGCTGCAATTGCTAAAGACAGAACACTTTTTATAATTGCACATCGATTATCGACTGTTAAGCATTGTGATCAAGTTCTTTATTTAGATCAAGGTCAGATTGTTGAACATGGAACACACGATGAACTTATTGCCCAAAATGGGCACTATGCGAAGTTGTATCAAGCACAATTTGTAAAAGTGGGTGTGAATCAGGAGGATAGTCAATGCAAAAAGTATGGATAAAATTTAAAAGATTTTGGCAAAATAGAGCAAATTTGAATGAGAAGCGACACCAGCAAAGAGATGCTTTAAATTTTCTGCCAAGTGCGTTACAAATACAAGAGCATCCTCCACATCCTGTTGCGCGTGTGATGATGTGGATTTTGGTAAGCATCATCGTATTTACCTTGCTTTGGGCATGTATTGGCAAAATGGATGTGATTGTGACAGCGCAGGGAAAAATTGTCCCAC
The DNA here is from genome assembly GCF_024208055.1 of Candidatus Nebulibacter yamunensis. Classification (NCBI taxonomy): domain Bacteria; kingdom Pseudomonadati; phylum Pseudomonadota; class Gammaproteobacteria; order Thiotrichales; family Francisellaceae; genus Candidatus Nebulibacter; species Candidatus Nebulibacter yamunensis. Next base: position 123,017 of record NZ_JAMBMW010000004.1, on the reverse strand, counting down.
AAGCACAAGTGAAAATTATTCAACCATTGGAAAAAGGTATCGTTAAAGCGATTTACGTTAAAGATGGTCAGTTGGTCATGAAAGAGGAATTATTGCTAGAGTTAGACCAAAGTGTTACCCAAACTGATATTGAGAATTTGGCACATCAATTAAAGGTTGCTCAACTTATGTTGGCACAACACCAAACGGTCTATAATTTACTCACCTCACATGAGTTTATTGAAATGCGTTTTGATGAGGTTTTGATTCAAAGTCATGGCTTTTCTGAAATGGAACAAGAATCGCTTAAACAATTGGTATGGCGTAAATGGCAGGTATATGTTGCCGAGATTAATCGTTTAGAAGCAAATGTAAACGTTGCAAAAGCTGAGTTAAATGCAGCACAAGAACAAATAAAAATGCTAACTCAAACTGTACCTATCATCCGTGAACAAAATAAGATGTATCACGCGTTACATCAAAGTGATTTTGCGTCAAAAGCAGAGTATCTACAAAGTCAAAAAGATTTGATTGAGAAAGAGCAATTGTTAGCGCAATCAAATGCAACTTATGCTCAATTACAAGCAAATTTGGCGAGTCATATCAGTGAGCTTAAGCGAGTTAAAGCTGACTATTTTGCCCAAAGTTTAGAATCTATTGAAATGGCAAAAAAGGACGTTAACATACTCTCAAAGGAACTCACTAAATATGAGCTTATGCAAAGAGAGCAAAGTTTAAAAGCTCCTATTACTGGCTATATCCATAATCTAGCTGTTCATACATTAGGAGCAGTTGTAACGTCCGCGCAAATGCTGATGCAGATTATCCCTAAAGCCAGTCCATTAGAAGTAAATGCTACAATCCCAAATAAAGACATTGGCTATTTGCATGAAGGGCAAAAGGTAAGAATAAAAGTCGATACCTATCCTTTTACCGAGTATGGATTTTTAACGGGTAAAATACTTGAAATAACTGATGATGCAATTGAAGATGAGCGTTTGGGATTAGTGTTTAAGATCATGGTAAGCCTTGACCAAAACACACTTCAAAAAGGCAATAGCAGTTTTGCTATTCGTCCAGGTATGTCGGTGATAGTTGAAGTTAAAACACATGAAAGGCGTATTATAGAATATTTTTTAAGCCCATTAGTTAAAGCGTTTAAAGAGAGTTTGCATGAACGATAATGGCTTGACTATTTATCAAGAGCGTAACGTTTTGAGGGCTTTTTCAAAAACATTGACATTTGCATCATATCGTGTTGCATTTTCGCTTAAAAATCGACGATATAGGCGGGCGTTAGGGTAGCCATTAAATAAATTAAGCGTATGTCTTGTAATATGATTTAGCTTAGTTCCTGGGGTTTTGAGTTCATTTTCAATATACTGAATTAAGTTTTCAGCAACATCAAATGGTGTTATGTGTCTAAGCTTCTCGTCGTAAAAAAAATGATCAACATCTTTAAACAACATCGGATTATGATAAGCTTCACGACCGATCATAACACTATCAACTTTTTCTAAATGTGTTTTCGCCTCATTGAAGTTGGTAATGCCACCGTTAATACCGATTTGGTTATTAGGAAAAAGCTGTTTAATTCGGTACACCGTATCGTATTTCAAAGGTGGAATCGTTCGGTTTTCTTTAGGACTTAGCCCTTTTAACCAACCTTTTCGTGCGTGAATACAGATAAAGTCTACTTTAGCATCGACAATGCTTTGGATAAAATAAATAAGTTCATCAAAACTATCCTTATCATCTACTCCAATTCGGCATTTGACAGAAACAGGAATATTAACGGCTGTTTTTAAAGCAACAACGCATTCTTTGACTAATTGAGGTTTATACATCAGTGATAATCCAAACTCACCTTGTGATACACGGTCACTTGGGCAACCGACGTTTAGATTGATCTCACTAAATCCAAGCTCTTTAGCCAGTTTGGCACAAAAAGCTAGATCTTTTGGATTATTACCACCTAGTTGTAAGGTCAACGGATTTTCTTGTGGTGAATATTGTAATAAATGTTCGCGTGAACCATGAATGATTGCATTTGTGGTAATCATGTCAGTATAAAGAATAGTACCTTTTGTAATTAGTCTCATCATGTAACGATAGTGACGATCTGTCCAATCGATCATAGGTGCAATGCAAATTTTACGTGCTAAGGCGTGTGACATGAATGTCTATAAAGTCATATTTATTTTAAATGTACAGTATAACAAATGTTCTTGATTGCAGCTATTGCTAGTTTCATAACTGAAAAATGATAAAACTTCAAAATTTTAAGGTTGTAATTTGTCACAATCAGATTATTATGGCGATACTTAGTGAGCTTTTAATAAGTAAAAGTCTTTATGCTACGAAAAATTATTAAATCATTAATCCCAAGTCGCGGAGAAATTTTCTTTGATCTATTTGTCCAAGCTGCCGAAAATGTACATACTTCAGCGAGTTTTTTAGTTGACATTGTTAAAGAAGAAAATGCTAAAATAGCCAATGAGCTTATGACCAATCTCAGGCAACAGCGTCAAAATGCAGTCGATATTAATAAGAAAATCATCGTTGAACTAAATGAGCAGTTTATTACGCCAATTGATCGTGGTGATATCTTCTATTTATCTGGACTGATGCTGAAGTTGACCAAACGTATCATTAAAATCAATAAAAAAATGCAAATTTACGCAATTGATAGCAAGGTAGACGATTGTTTGATTCGTAGCGTTGTGACTTTGCAAGACATTACAAAATCGCTGTGTGATTTATTCATTGCATTTAAAAATAAAGATGGTCAAAAAATTAAACTGGCCTCGCAACATGCAACAGAGCTTGATGAAAATGTCGTCGAAGATTTAGGTGATGCTATTGATCAGATTAAAAAAGCAGATTATGACACCTTGACTACAATTAAATTAAAAGAGGTTTTTAAAGCGGTTGAATCAGCAGTCGACACTAGTGCTACCCTATGTGATTCAGTGATGCGCATTTATGTTAAGGAAATTTAGTTATGATGATAGTCCTTATTTGTATTATCATTATTGCTTTGTTTTTTGAATTTATTAATGGATTTCACGATGTTGCAAATGTTGTGGCAACTCCGATTGCGTCAAAGTCACTTTCACCATATCAAGCAATTATTATTGCTGCAATTTTTAATTTTATTGGTGCCTTTATGGGTACTGCCGTTGCAACCACAATTAGTAAAGGTTTAGTAGATGCTAATGTTATCACCCATTTAGTGCTTGTTGCGGCACTTATTGCTGCAATAAGTTGGAATTTATTTACTTGGTATTTTGGTATCCCTTCTAGTTCATCACATGCTCTAATTGGTTCTTTAGTAGGAGCTGCTATTGCGGTAAGTAATATCCATACCATTCACTATAGTGTCTTAATTGGTAAGGTTATTGTGCCGATGGTGTTATCACCGATTGTGGCATTTTTCTTAGCACTCATTTTAGTTGTTATTTTATTTCGTATCCTAAGCAAAAGAAAAACGCCGCGTAAATCTAATGCACGTATTCGAGAGTTGCAAGTGATCTCAAGCAGTTTATTGGCATTAAGTCATGGTTCAAATGATGCTCAAAAAACCATGTCAATTATTACTTTGGCTTTGTTTGGTTTTGGGCTTGTTTCTACCGTTTCCCATGTTCCAATATGGGTGATTTGTGTTTGTGCATTAACAATGGCTTTAGGGACTTTAGCAGGTGGTATGCGCATTATTAAAACACTTACCACTCGAGTAGCTAAAATTGGACCTGCAAATGGATTTGCTGCTGAGATGAGCTCAGGATTATTGATTTTAGGTGCTTCTCATTTGGGCTTGCCGGTAAGTACAACGCAAGCTGCTTCTGGTTCGATTATGGGAGCAGGGTATCCTGAAAGTGGTGGCGTAAATTGGAAAGTGGTGCGTACAATGGCAACTGCATGGCTTTTAACTTTACCATGTTGCATGCTACTGAGTTTTATTGCCTACAAATTATTATTTGTATTATTTGGAGAGCTTGGAACTTCTGTCAATATTTAGGTTGCGGTCATGTTATTAAAATTAGAAAGAAAATCAACGCTCAGTATTGCTAGTATTTATGTTTTTAGAATGCTGGGACTTTTTATTATCTTGCCTATTTTTAGTTTATATGCTGATAAAATTATTGATGCAACACCAACACTTATGGGGGCTGCGCTGGGTATTTATGGTTTAACGCAAGCATTATTACAAATTGTACTTGGTGTGCTATCAGATAAATATGGTCGCAAGCCAATCATTTTATTTGGGCTAATTATTTTTATCTTAGGTAGTGTTGTCGCTGCGATGTCACATACTATTTATGGTATTATCATAGGGCGCGCTTTACAAGGTGCCGGGGCAATAGGTAGCACTTTAACTGCATTAATTGCGGATACAACAACTGAAGAAAACAGAATGAAAGCGATGTCTGTGATTGGCATGGCGATTGGTTTGTCATTTATTGGTGCAATGGTGATCAGTCCAATTTTAAATTCAATCATTGGACTAAGTGGTATTTTTTGGCTTACCGCAATGCTTGGTGTGATTGGTATTGTGATTCTAATATATGGTGTACCAACACCGACTAAGATCATTTTTCATCGTGGTACAGAGACCACACCAAGTCAAATTAAGAATGTGCTGTGGAAATCTGAATTGCTGCGTTTAAATTATGGTATTTTTAGTCTGCATACAATGCTAACAGCATTATTTTTAGTTATCCCAATTATCTTGATTGATTATATTGGTATTAGCATATCGAAGCAGTGGATAGTATATTTACCTGTGTTGTTTATTTCCTTTTTACTTATGATTCCATTTATTTTCATTGCGGAAACTAAAAATTTAATTAAACCAATTTTTATTGGAGCAATAATTGTTTTAACTGCAATACAATTTTTATTAGTTGAATTCTACCAACATATTATCATTATGAGTGTATTGCTTGTTTTGTATTTTGCAAGCTTTACATTTCTAGAGGCAGCACTGCCTTCCCTTATTTCCAAAATGGCATCAATTACAAGCAAAGGCACAGCAATGGGGGTCTACTCAAGTACACAATTTTTGGGTATTTTTTTTGGTGGTGTAATGGGTGGTGTGGTACTTCATCAGACAAATATTAAAGGTATTTTTATCTTCAATGGAATGCTTGGATTGATATGGATTATAATTGCCGTAACGATGCAAAAACCAAAACAAGTGAGTTCAAAGTTGTATAGCTTAAAAAACCTAAAGCAAAAAATAGACGCTAAAGCACTGCAACAACAGATCATCAAACTGCCTGGTGTTGAAGAAGCAATGGTGTGTATGGATGAATGTGTGGCTTATCTTAAAGTTGATAAAAAATATTTCGATGAAAAAAAGTTAAAAATGCTTTTTAATTGAGTCTGTAACGTCTGAATTTTGTTATCTGTTTGATTCATAGAGATGAGTTCAATTTTTTATGCGAATATTCTTCTGTGATTAAGTGTTTCTTTTCTAAGCTGCAATGCTTTTGCAGAGTTTTTCTAGATTTGACAAAATAACGATGAGTTTCAGTGGGTTTTTGCACATTGCGGGAAGTTTGAGATAGTTACGGTAAAAAATGGTTCACAGAATCTAGATTACAGTGAGAGCTTTAAATTCTTTTTTCTAAAAACTTTCCTTTGAAAAAAGACAGTACATCTTCAACAAAATAATCAATCTCCGAATGTGTCATAAATCTTGCATGAGCAGTATCGTCTGTGTTAACAAGTACCGTAGTCATTCCTAGTTGTTTCGCGGGAATTAAATTATGTGATGAGTCTTCAAAAAAAACTGCTTTGTTTGGTGTAATTTTTAGCACATCAAAGCAATACTGATATGCTTTTATATTTGGTTTTGGAATCAATCCAGTACATTCCAAAGTCACAACATCTTGAATCACTTGATGTAATCCAAGCTTATTGATAACGCGTCCTGCATGATAACGTGAACCATTGGTAAATATCGATAAATGTTTACCATTTTCTTTTAATACATTCAAAAATGTCAAAAGTTCATTATCTAGTTGTAAGCTTTCCAATGGTACGTTATCAACTACCTTTAGAAACTCATATGGATTAATGTTGTGATGGTACATAAGACCGTGCATCGTCGTGCCAAAGCTGCGATAATATTTCTCTCTTAAAAAATCCGCCTCTTTACGAGGAATCTTTAACTTATTTACAATAAAGTTAGACATATTGCGCAGTTGCAAATCAAAAAAGGCAGAACTTGCCGAATAAAGGGTATTATCTAAATCAAATACATAATGCTCAAAATTCAAGTGCATCTTAGTTTTTCTTAATCCTTAATCACATATAGCGCAAGCTTAGTGAGTTTAGCCAATATTTGAAAGTAGTTTTTCAGTCTCTATTTTAATGCAAGTTTAATTTATAAAGGATGTGATCATAACGGTTACCGCTCACTTGCTGGTGATTTGGCAAAAGCATGTCAAACTGAAAACCCAAGCGCTTAGCTACTTTTTGACTTCTTTTGTTTTCAACTGCGCAACTTATCGATACGTCTAATAAATCAAACGCATGAAATCCGTAATCAATCAATGCTTTAACAGATTTTGTCATAATTCCTAATCCAAGATAATCTTGAGCTAACCAATAACCAATTTCAGCACTTTTAGTTTGTTGGTGGATAGAATTAAAACTCACTATCCCGATAAGCTTATTTTCAATAAAAATACCTAAAATTAAGCTTTTCTGCTCCAAGAATCCCTGATGGGTAAAATAGATAAAATCGACCGCATCTTGCAGTTGCATCAGTACATTTGCCCATTCAAACCACATCTGTAGATGGTTTTGATTGTATAACTTTAATTGATGTAAGCTTTCTGCATCACATGGTCGCAATAACCTAAGCTTAATAACACCATCCACAGGAATAATAAGCTTTTCTAATCTTTCCAATTGTTGGTAAATTACTTGCGTAACAGGTACCTTGATATTTTTCTTTTTGGCCATTTCAATGAAGTTATGGTAAATACTGCCAAGTTCCATTGGTTTGCCTTCATTATAGTCATACCACATACTAAAGTAAGCTCCTCGATATTCAGATCTGGTCAATGCATGGATAAGGTTATTTATCTTGTCCGTTGATAAGAAAACGTTATAGGCTTTCGCAACCTCAATGACTTCATTGCCAACATCGGTTATTATCTTAACTGTTTTTATGTCTTTTGCCATGCTGGGCATGTCTTGCTGAGATATGACTGATACACCGTTACAAGAAGCACTAATCAATAATTTTTGAAAGCGTAAATCCAGCACACTTTTTTCTTTAATAACTTCATCAAATATATACTTTAACACATATTCAATGTGCGTATTTTCACAATTAGTGCAAAACGCATAATTTAAGTTAGACAAATGATTATGCCATGTGATCACATTAGCATGTTTACTGACTTTAATGTGACTAATTGCCCCAATTATAACATTACTCTTATGAATTAAACTTAATAATTTTTCCTCTTCACCAATTCCATTTTGGATCATTACAATAGTTTTATTTTTGAGCTGCGCTAACTGGCTAAAAACAACATCATTTGCCGTTGATTTTGTACAAATAAAAATGACCTCTCCATTTATTTCTGCAACGTTTGTTACAATGTCATCGAAATTTGCATAAGCCTCTATATTACCAACAATTTTCAAATTTATAGAAATATGATTTTGACTCATTTCTTTAAATACTAGTTGCACAGGAATACCTGCGCATTTTAATTTCACTGCAATAAACCCACCCACTGCGCCTACGCCAATAATGCTGACTTTCATGTGCACTTCTTCCTGGTTATGCTCAATTTATGTTATATTGCCATGATATTAATAAAATAAAAATTACGTTTATGCCAATTCGAAGCTTTAATGAGATTACGCCCAAAATTGATAATAGTGCCTTTATTGACCCTATGGCAACTGTAACCGGTGATGTAATTATTGGTAAACACAGTTCCATATGGACAAATGTTAGTATTCGAGGAGATTTACTGAACATTACCATAGGCAATAAAAGCAATGTTCAAGATAATAGCAGCATTCATACCACACAGTTCTTTGATCGCCCTGGGTGTGGCTTTGATGTGAAAATTGGTGATGAAGTCACCATTGGGCATGGTGCGATTATTCATGGCTGCCATATTGGCAATCAAGTCTTAATTGGCATGGGAGCAATTATATTAGATGGCGCTATTATCGAAGATGAGGTTATTATTGGTGCAGGTGCTGTCGTTTCTCCTGGCAAAAAACTAGAATCAGGTTTTTTATATATAGGTGCTCCAGCTAGACAGGTGCGCCCATTAAAAGAAAGTGAGAAACAATATATTCGTGCAAATGCTCAAAATTATTGCGAAATTATGCAACAGCATAAAAAAGGATTAAACCAGTAATATGTCTATTTTCACTCACACCTTACAGCTTATTGAATCAAAATATATATCTCTTTTGGGCTTTCCCTACGAAAAGCGAATGAATAAAAATATGTGGCAAAATTCAACTTGTCAAAAACACACAAAATGCAAGGCGAGCAAGTCTGTGAAATGGTCTATCTGTGTATATGCCTTGCGAAACTTAAGTTATTTTATTAGCGTTAGTTTTATGGCTATTTTTATTAGTTCTTGTACGACTATCAGCATACCTAAATCACCATTATTGACAAGTCAAAACCCAGAAAGCCAATGGCAAAACTATCAAAGAATCTTAACCACTCTAACCACTTGGCAAGTTTCTGGTGTGGTTGGTGTTGTAATGAATCAAAAAGGTGAATCTGCCAATTTTATTTGGAAACAAAACAAAAATTCTTTCTGGATCCAAATTTATGGTCCGCTTGGCTTAGGTGCAACAACGTTTGAAGGAGATACTAATACTCAAGAAGTAACTTTAAAGCGTAGTAATGGTGAAACTGTTAAAGCTAAAAGCTTACAAATATTAATGCAATCTCAATTAGGTTGGAGCATCCCTATTGCTGGGCTTTACTACTGGGTACGTGGTTTATACATCCCTAATGCTGCACATATACTTACACTTAATGAATATGGATTAATCCAAAATTTACAGCAACAAGGCTGGATGATTGATTACAGTCGTTATATGTTATTTGCCCATAAATATCCACTTGCTGAAAAAATGATATTTCGTTATGGTGAGGACTTAAAAATTACCTTGATTATTAAAATATGGCAACTCAATCCTTAATTTATCCTTCATTTGCTAAAATAAATCTATTTTTACACATTACAGGTAAGCGTCACGATGGTTACCATGATCTGCAAACGTGGTTTCAATTTATCGATTTAAAAGACTATTTGCATTTTACACCACGCCAAGACAATGAGATCTCGATTTTAAGCAACATTAAAATCACAGAGCTCTATAACAATTTAGTTTATAAGGCTTCAAATGCACTCAAAGCCTTTGCCCAGAATCCAATTGGTTTTGACATTTTTATTGAAAAGAATATTCCATTAGGAGCTGGTCTTGGCGGTGGCAGCAGTAATGCTGCTACCACCCTTATTGCACTTAACACACTGTGGCAATGCAATTTATCAAATGAAATGCTCCATGCAATTGGTGCCAAGCTTGGTGCCGATGTTCCTATATTTTTATTCCAAAAAGCAGCTTGGGCAGAAGGCATAGGTGAATTACTTACTGAGAAACCCTATATTGAACAATATGCTTTGATTATAAAACCCAATTTTCATGCCTCAACTGCTAAACTTTTTAATCACCCAAGTCTCAATAAACATAAGCCACTATTAGATAAAAATGCTGAAATAGACTTGTCGCAACAAGAAAATGTATTTTTAATCGCTATATCGAACCTCTATCCAGATGTTTGCCAAGAGTTAAATAAATTGCCTGATGCTAATCAACTAAAGCTGACAGGAACAGGTGCTTGTTTTTACCTATTGAGTCCAGATCTTGATCGCCTTTTACAAAATAAGAAAAACTTAAAAAAAGATATTGACAGTTGGATAGTTAAGACATTAAACTTTGCTCCTGTCGAAAGATGACAACCCTTGAAGTTAAAGGGTTTTATCGTCAAGATTGGGCTGTCGCCAAGCGGTAAGGCAACGGGTTTTGATCCCGTCATACCTAGGTTCGAATCCTAGCAGCCCAGCCATAAACTCCTATAATACTCCTTATATTTCGGGTTACAGTTAGAGATGTAAAATAAGTCTAAAAAATGTCTCTTTTTACTGTTTAGTGATCTTGATATTTGAGAGTTCTTGCAAGTAGACAAGATTGATCAAAGGTTTTAATATAAACTGATAGACTTAAGTTATTTTTGAGACATTACTAAGCTTTAAATTAAATTATGTAATGTTGAAATTTTAAGTTTTTATTAAGCTTTAGCTTTTAATTTTGTGTTGTCTTTGTTCACTTATCTTGAGTGAATTTATTTAACTTCAACTTAAAAATGAGGAAAAGCAATGAAAAAATTATTATTAGTATTAGGTTTAGCTGCTGCTTCAACAACTATTTTTGCAACTGGTTATCAGGTCTATAGTGAACCAAATAAAAATTCACAAGTTATTTCTCAATTAACAGACCAAAACCAAAATCAATATATCCAATTTTACCAGCAAGGTGACTGGGTGAAGGTAGCAAATACTCAAACAGGAGCAGTTGGCTGGGTAGATACGGCAAAAATGCAACAATCACAAGCTAAATATCAAAATGCTATTAATGCATTAACTGCTGAGCAAAAGCAACTTGAAGCGCAACGACAATTATTTGAGCAAAACTATCAGCAAGCCGTTTCTCATTTGCAACAAAAAGTGCAACGATTACAGCAACAAATGAATGCAAAAACTGAGCAACCAATTCCAAATGTGCAAGTAAACGATCAACCTGTAGTACAGAATCAAACCCAAACAAATATTCAACGTTCATTTAATGCGATAAGTATAAAAACGAATTCAGACGGAAAAACAGCGACAGTGACAAAAGAATGGTTAGGGAATGATGGTAAAATTCATAAGGAAACTAAACAAGTTACTTTAAGTGACTTACAAAATACATCTTTGAATTTCTGAGTTTTGACAATATCTGACAAAGTCAATTTTAAGGATCAATTTTTAATGTTTCTATTGAGTTGAATGCGATGAGTTAGAATAATGCTGACAAGCGCGCATATTGCCAATGTGGATAAAATAATAGACAGTGGTAATTGACTTTTTAGTGGTATAAAAGCAGCAAGAGCAGTTAAGATTCCAGCACCTAAATTTTGTGTACCTCCTAAAACTGCTCCTGCCGTTCCTGCAATATTGGGAAACGCTTCTAATGCCTTAGTTGTTGCAGTTGGAAAAATAATGCCACAGCCTAGAAAATAAATGCAACCAGGTAAAATAATACCTAAGCTTGTGATCCCAACTAAGTAATAAGATAAAATCATAGTAATTCCACTTATGAATAAAGTAACACAGCCAATCAGTAACAAATGATCTAAGCTATATACGCGAGCAAGTCTAGCTGAAAGAAAGCTACCAAACATATAAAATGGTAAAGGAATAATAAACAACAAACTTGTGATTGCTGGAGAAAATTGCAAAATAGAAGTAAAAAGTGCACCAGAGCTCACTTCAAATATGGCGATACCACTATTAGCAACAATCAAAAGAATCAGATTTATGATAAAGTTGGAATTGCAAAACACAAGTTTATATTTAGAAAATACATTTCCACGGGCAGATCTTTGTAAGTTTGTTTCAGGGAAGAAAGCCCACTGGATAATAAAGAGCAAGATCCCATAAATACTTAAGAATACGAAAATTGCACGCCAACTATGTAGATCGGAAAATAAACCACCTAGTAAAGGTGCGATAAGTGGTGAAAAAATAAGTGCAATTGCCATAATGCTATTTGCACTATGTAGCTTTAATCCAGAGTACAAATCACGCATCACTGTCCTTACCATGACACCAGCAACTGCTGTACCACTACCCTGTAGAAAGCTTGCACATAAGAGTGTTACAAAATGTGTTGAGAATATTGCTAAGGTGGAACCCAACGTAAAAAAGATGATTCCAACTAAAATCATAGGTCTACGACCAAAGCGATCAGAGTAAGGACCGTAAACAAACTGTAATAAGCCATAAGGGAAAAGGTAACAAGCAATAACTGCCTGCATTCTACCTACACTTACTGAAAAATCATGTGCCATTTGGGTCATTGCAGGAACGTATATAGTGTTTGTCATTTGTCCCGCAGCTGTCAAAATAATAATCAAACTTAAAATTCGGTAGAAATTACGATCAAAGGTTGCCATAGTAGCATCTGAATTAAGTGGCTCATAAATTTGTTGTCATAATATCCTAAAATAAGAAAAATAAAAGTATTGTAATTGTTATTTTGGGGTAACCTTAACTGAATAGACTCCTTATCTGTATATGTATTGCCTGAAGCAATATCTAGGCTTAAAAGCCTTATAAACTCAATTCCTGATCATCAGCTGTTATTAGACGGCAAACTAATAGCCCTATGAGATTAGTGAAATGCAAAAAGTATAAGATTTGTACCCAACTCTTTCGAGATAGAACTATAAAAATGAATTATTATCTTTATAATTTGGAGCAATTGCATATGGGAGTGGGAATTATAATTTGTGTAGCATTAGCTATATATTGCATCACAATTCGTTTAATGCTGAAAAGGCTGATATATCAAAAATAAATAATTTTGTGACAGACTGTAGGGTTCAAAGCTAAAAAGGCTGTAAATAAGTATATGATATGTATATACTGCCAAGCCAAAGAGACAAGCAAGCTTTTACATTATGTTACTTACTTTAGACGTTGGCAATTCACATATCCATGCAGGAGTTTTTAACCAAGATGAGTTGGTTTTGCAGTTTCGTTATACTACTGCATCTGCGCATGGTAGTTCAGATCAAATTGGTATTTTCTTGCGCCAAGCGTTGCATGAAAATAAAATTAACTCTAAGACGATTACAGGAGTAGCTGTGGCTTCAGTTGTGCCTGCAATTAATTATTCTTTGCGTTCTGCAGTTTTAAAATATTTTGACCTTGAACCTTTTTTTCTACAACCAGGTGTGAAAACAGGTTTAAAAATGCAAGTAGCAACGCCAAAGGAAGTTGGTGCAGACAGAATTGCCGGCTGTATAGCGGCAGTGCAATTATTTCCAAATACAGATATTTTGGTTATAGATTTGGGAACAGCTACCGTATTTGACGTTGTGCGTAAAGATAAGACATATTTGAGTGGGGCTATTTTGCCAGGCGTGCGAGTTTCTTTAGATGCACTAAGTGCAAGTGCAGCACAACTTTCATCAGTGAGTATTGTAAAACCACAGATAGTAATTGGTAAAGATACTGATACTAATTTGCAATCAGGCATATATTATGGACATCTAGGTGCGTTAAAAGAGCTTAAATCAGCGATGATTAATGAGATTAATGTAGAGGCAAATGAAGTTGTTACAATTGCAACGGGTGGTTTTTCACAGTTGTTTAACGTTAAAGGATTGTTTGATATGATCGTGCCAGATCTGGTTTTACAAGGTATTAAAATAGCCTTTGATAAAAATAAAATACAAGAGAAATAAATAAATGCGACCAACTAGGGAACAAGCAGAACAAGCAATAAAAACGTTATTAGAATATATAGGTGAAAATCCAAATCGCGAAGGGCTAATTGAGACACCTAAGCGCGTCATAAAATCGTATGATGAGTTTTTTAAAGGGTATTCAGAAGAGCCAGAAGAAATTTTAGCAAAAACCTTTGAGGATGTTGAAGGTTATGATGAGATTGTATTGTTAAAAAACATGCGTTTAGAATCGTATTGCGAACATCATATGGTCCCGATTGTCGGCAAGGCTCATGTTGCTTATTTACCTAATGGTAAAGTCGTGGGAATTAGCAAAATTGCACGTGTAGTAGACGTGTATTCAAAACGGTTACAAACCCAAGAGCGCTTAACGATGCAAATTGCTTTAGCGATTGAGAAAGCCTTAATTCCCAAAGGGGTTGCTGTCATCATTGACTCTATGCACCAATGTATGACAACACGAGGCGTACGTAAGTCTGAAACCTCAACGGTTACAAGTTGCATGCGTGGCATTTTTAGGCGTGATGAAAAAAGTAGAAGTGAATTGATGTTACTTATTTCAGGGTTAAATTAAGATTCCAAATTAACCATAAAGCTATAAAAAAGCTTGGTTTAATGTGTATTATTTATATAATAATTGAATCATAAATTCACCTAATCATGTAATGAAAAAGTTGCTGATACTCTTAGTGTGCTATTGCCTTGTAGGATGCGCTAGTACACATGAAATTATCACAAGCTCAATGCAAAAAACAGTTGCGGCTCCAATAAATGATGTTCATTATGTAGATAAATTAGTAAAATTACCTAAAAATGCGACAGCTTACCTTGCTTACCCTAATAATGGATATGATGATTTGCATAGCTATCCACAAAGTGGTAAAAAAGCAATTAATGTGATTAATCAAAGTTTTAAATCTTATTTTAGAGAGCTACATTGCGCTAAAGATTTCAGATCCGCACAGTTTGAATATTTGGCAGCTAGAGAAAAAAATTACGACTATTTTATTTTGCCGCGTATTACTAAGTGGACAGATAGCTATACACTATTTACAGGAATAGCAGATGAAGTAGTAATGAATTTAAAGATTTATGATTTAAAAACAAACACACTCATCAATGAGATAAGAATCAACAGTCAAAGCTCAAAAGTACCAGGTTTTGAAAAATCACCATCAGAGTTGTTACAAGAACCACTATCGGCAATTGCGAGTCATTTATTTATAGATGAGATGTAGGTTATAAGCATGGATAAAGAAAGACTCACCGAAGCTTATGCAATTTTACCAATGGAATTTACTGAGAATCACGAACTTCCCTTTTTTGATGAATGTGATTTACACGATTTAATTGATGCTGGTGAAGACGTTTTTAAACGTAAGGTTATGATGACTAAAGAAACATATCACGCTTGGCAGATGATGCAAAAAATTGCGCAACGTGAAGGCGTGTCATTACTGATTGTGTCAGCATTTCGAAGCTATACCTATCAGGCTAAGATTATTGCCAATAAGTTAGCAAAAGGACTGTCATTAAATGAGATCTTAAAAGTTTCTGCTTTACCTGGATTTAGTGAGCATCACACAGGAAGAGCTCTTGATTTAACCACTGATGATGAAAAGCAAGTTTTAACACAAGCCTTTGAGAATACAAAAGCGTTTCAGTGGCTTACACAAAATGCACATAAATTTAACTTTTATCTTAGTTATTCACGGAATAATAGTTATGGCTTTATTTATGAACCCTGGCATTGGTGTTATAAATCCTAGTAAGGTTATGTTATGCTTTTTATTCCTATAACAAAATTCTAAATCAACATGTTACAGCATTATGCTTTGGTGCTTGAGTATTGTGGCACTAAATACAGTGGTTGGCAAAGGCAAATACATAGTAAGAGTGTACAAGAAGTATTAGAAAATGCTTTATCACAAATTGCTAATCAAAAAATACAAGTGGTATGTGCAGGGCGTACAGATGCAGGTGTTCATGCTACTGCTCAAGTGGTGCATTTCTCGACAACAGCAGTTAGAAAGTTGCAAGCATGGGTATTAGGTACTAATGCGCATTTGCCAAACGATATTAAGATTAGTTGTGCCTATCAAGTAGATGTAAATTTTAGCGCACGCTTTAGCGCATTATATCGCCGCTATCAATATGTTATTTATCAACATAAAACCAGCAGTGCTTTATGGTATGAGCGTAGTACATGGTTTAACCAAAACCTAGACATATTGGGCATGAATGAAGCTTGCCAGTATCTTCTTGGTGAGCAAGATTTTAGTGTATTTCGTTCATCACAATGCCAATCACTTAGCACTAATCGGAATATTCACCATGCTTATTTTACGCAAAAAAACGCATTCATCATATTTGATATTCAAGGTAATGCTTTTTTGCATCACATGGTAAGAAATATTGTTGGATCGATGTTAGAGGTGGGTTTGTCTAAACGCACGCCACAGTGGATACAAACGCTTATTGCAAAAAAAGATCGCACATTAGCAGGTCAAACTGCGCCAGCTCAGGGTTTATATTTAATTGAGGTGGGCTATCCGGAGCATCTAGGCATTAAAGCATATCAATATGTTCCATTTATTCATCATTAAAATGAGGTTTTGATTATGTCGTGTAGGTTTTATTTAGAACTGCTAATTTATATTTGGTTTTCCTCTATAAGCTTGCTATATTGCCGATGGCAGAAATATGCTTGCAGAATTCACTTTTAATTTTATCAGTCAAATTATAAGCTTGATTTAACTTGGGTTTAGATTGGTGAACGAGCGTTAAGATAATTTTGCAAGTATTTCGTTATGAATTGTAAATTGAGTTAAGTTGGAGGAACAAGATGATTATTGGTATTCCTAAAGAAATTAAAAATCATGAATATCGTGTTGGGTTAACACCTGGGAATGTTGCAGAGTTTGTTCATCATGGTCATAGCGTATTGGTTGAACATGATGCAGGTGATGCAATAGGGTTTTCAAATGAAAGTTATATAGAGGCGGGTGCAAGCATTGTTGATGATCCAGCCCAAATATATGCTAAAGCTGATATGATTATTAAAGTAAAGGAGCCTCAACCTAATGAATGTAAAATGCTGCGAAAAGGACAGCTCCTGTTTACTTATTTGCATTTAGCACCTGATCCATTACAAACGAAACTCTTATTGGAATCAGGCTGTACTGCGATTGCTTATGAAATGGTTACTGATAAAAATGGTCGATTACCTTTATTAACTCCAATGAGTGAGGTGGCGGGGCGCTTGTCTGTGCAAGCTGGTGCCCATTGCCTAGAAAAAGCTCAAGGCGGTAGTGGTGTGCTTTTAGGTGGTGTGCCAGGTGTGAAATCAGCAAAAGTTGTAGTTATTGGTGGGGGTGTTGTGGGTTTAAATGCAATTCGCATGGCGATTGGTATGGAAGCACATGTAACGGTGTTAGACAAATCTCTAGATCGCCTACGGGAATTAGATGATTATTTTGGTCCTAAACTTAATTGTATCTATGCAACGAAGGATAACCTTGAAAAATATGTGCAAGAAGCAGATTTGGTGATCGGTGCAGTATTAGTGCCAGGGGCGGCTGCACCTAAACTTGTAACAAGAGAAATGATCAAAAATATGAAAAAAGGTTCAGTCGTTGTTGATGTTGCCATTGATCAAGGAGGCTGTTTTGAAACTTCAAGACCAACAACGCATCAAAACCCGACCTATGTAGTTGATGGTGTGGTGCATTATTGTGTTGCTAATATGCCAGGTGCGGTTGCAAGAACCTCAACGGTTGCTTTAAATAACGCGACGCTTCCGTTTGCATTGCAACTTGCTAACAAAGGTTATAAGAAGGCAATTGTTGAGAATGTGCATCTAGAGCATGGCTTAAGCGTTCATAATGGAATGCTAACTTCACTGCCAGTGGCGGAAGCCTTAAACATTCCTTATGTAAATCCTCTGGAAGCCTTAAATAGCAAACGACAAGCATTTGTGGCATAAACCAAATAATTCAATGGTGTGTTGACTAATAGCAAACGCACTTTTTTGTGCGAGTTTTTGTAATGTTTGATCTAGTTGTTCATCGTGTTGTTCGATCTTTGTGCCACAGTTTTTGCAGATAAATAGCTGGCAAATGTGTTTTTCTGGATGACAACAAATCGTATAGCAATTGGTTGTATGGATGCGATGAATCAATTCATTTTGACACAAAAAATCTAAGACGCGATAGATAGACATGATGTTGTAGTTTTTATCCTTGCTTTGCTCGTTTAATTTAGCAAGCAACTCATAAGCTGTAATCGGTTGGTTTTGTTCAGATAAAAGAAGAATGATGAGCTTACGTAAACTTGTAAGCTTGATGCTGTGCTTTAAGCAATGGCTTTCTATGTGTGCAACAACGTTATTCATCATTTTTACTGCCACATTAGGTTTTTGATAAGACCGATTATATAAATCAAACAAATAATCATAGTAATACAAAAGCTGGCAGGAAGGTTAACATAAAATGCTAAACATAACGCCCCCCAAACGCTAATAAGCGAGATCATAATACTTAGAAGCATGCTTTTATAAAATCCATCGCTCCATTGAAAGGCGCTAGCAGCTGGTCCAATAAGAAGAGTAAATACTAAAAGTGCGCCAACAATTTGGCATGCCATTGTGACTGTGAGTGCCAAAATAATGAAAAAAATCATCGACAGTAATCTGCTTGGAATGTTTTTAGATTGGGCAATAATAGGATCAATTGAGCAAAAAAAGAGTGATCTGGCAACAATAGATAATGCACATATAATTATGATGGCCATAATTAGTAGTATGATAATCTGTCTATAAGAAACCGTTAGAATATTTCCAAACAAAATTGACATAATCGAGCCAGAGTAACCAGTTTGATATAGATAGAGAAAATAAGCACCTAAACCTAAGAAAAAGGTGAGAACGATTCCAATGGCAAGGTCATTTTTTTTAATTTTGTCTCCCATAAAGCCCATGAAAATTGCCGCAATCATGTTTGCAATGAGCTGACCATTCATGGCAGAGACTCCAATTAACACAGCACCAGAGGCACCGGTAAGGCTGATGTGACCTAAGCCGTGTGCAGCAAAAGCAGCTTTACGTAACACGACAAAAAAACTTACGATTCCACAGATAATAGCAATGAGGGTACCTGCAATAAAGGCATTTTGCATGAAACTATAAAATAACACTTTTATCCTCCGTCAAACAGGGTAATTGTGGGCATAAATGGACGTGACCATTTTTAAAATGAATAAAATTATCCAACTCGTGCGCAATTTCGTGCATATCATGTGAAATTATCAATAAAGTAATATTTTGTGATCGATGAATTTTCTTGAGCGCATCGATAAAATCATGTTTGGCTTGCGGATCAAGGTCAGCTAAAGGCTCATCTAATAAAAGTAATTTGGGATTGTTAACTAATGCTTGTATGAGGTAGATGCGTTTTTTTTGACCGCCAGATAGAGTTTCAAAAGCTTGATTTGCATAGCTTGATGCGCCAACGATCTCAAACAACTGATCAAGCATTTTATTGAATTTTTGACCAAAAAAAGGCATGCCGAATTTATTGGATTTAAAACTTGCTTTTACAAGCGTTTTACCAGAAATATGCTGGCTTAGATTAAGCTCACGTTCCTGTGGGATATAGCTGATTAAATCGTTACAAATCCCCACGGGTTTATCAAATACTGTTAATTGTCCAGAGATAGGTGGTTGGATTCCTAAAATGCTTTTTAAAAAAGTGGATTTTCCGATACCATTTTCACCAACAACTCCTAACCATTGATTTTGGTAAAGACTAAGGTTGATTGGTTTGGATAATTGGTGTTTACCATGCCCAAGCACAAGGTTATGGCATCGTATGATAGTTTGTTGCATATTCATTATTTTGCGTTCTGAGTGAAGTATTAGTGTCATTTAATTATTGTATTACTTTTACTTTTGTTGGAATAGCGTCGCTATTTTATAGAGTGTCCTGTTTAATTTTGCTTATTAAAGGCTTTTTCTAGTGCCTTTTGTGTCTCCTCTAAATTTGCGTTAAGCCAAGTAATCACATTGTCATTTTGTGGCATGGTTTCTGATATTCCAACTGTTGGGATTTGATTCTCTGTAGCAAGGTTTAGAATGTTGTCGATCACATTATCCTGAACTTGTTGATTGTAGAATAAAACCTTTACTTTTTTTTGATTGAATAGATTTTGATAGTCAATAAGCATTTTAGGTGTCGGTTCAGCATCATTCATTATTGCCCACTGAAATTTTTCGCCTAACATTTTTAAACCAAGTGCTTCTGCCATATAGCCAAAAACAGGCTCAGTTGCGGTAACGGCTGTTCCTGCAAAGTGTCCCTTTATTTCATTTATTTTGGCATAAACCATTTGATAACGTTCATCAAATGTTTTCATGTTGAGTTTAAAGGTCTTTTCATACTCTGGTTCTAATTGGCTAAAAACAGTTGTTAATTTTTTAGCTAATGTTGGAAAGGTATTGGGGTTATACCATAGGTGAGGGTTATCACCACTTTTGGCGTTCATAAGAGCAGCAACATCAATAATTGTAATGTTATTATTACTTTGTGCATTTAATAATTGTTTTATCCAGGGATCATAATCGGCACCATTGTAAATTACAACTTGTGCGTTATTTATAGCAATCGCAGTTTGAGTTGAAGTAGTGAAAAGATGTGGGTCAGCATCAGGGTTGTTAATGATGCTAGTTGTTGTAACATAGTCTCCACCAATTAAGCTTGCAACGTTTTCGTAGAAGTTTTCTGCTGCTACGACTTTAATTTCCGCAGTGGCTTGGTTGTAAAGTAGTATAGTTGTAATGAATATGAAGGTTAAACAAGTCAGTTTTTTGAGCATGATAATTCTCCTGGATAAAAAGTAAATGTTATAATATATCATTTATTTTTTTTAGCAAAAAGATTTCATGTTTTTTTTATTATTGTGCTGCGTAATTGCCACACCAGCTAAAACTTCCTGGATTTAGTTGGTTTTAAATAGAAAGACTGTAATGCAGATAATGTCTAAATGAAATCAGAATTTACACGTTATGTTTTAAGATTAATACTAAGTTGTGTTACACTTGAACTAATTTAAGTGAAGCTAAAAATAACAGTACCAGTACAGATGGCAAAACTAGAAATATTAAAATACCCACATCCCTTTTTAAAAAAAAGGGCAAATCCTGTTTCTATAGATAAGATTGATAATTATTTACGTATCACCATTGCCAATATGTTTGAGACAATGTATGAAAATCATGGAGGGGGGTTGGCTGCAACTCAAGTTGGGCTTAATATGCGTTTATTTATAATGGATGGCTCAGAAAATAAAGATCAGAAATTTGTTGCAATTAATCCTGAGATCATTGAGCGTAAAGGTGAGATTTATGAAGAAGAGGGATGTTTATCTTTTCCTGGGGTATCAGCAAAAGTCAAGCGTGCAGCATGGATAAAAATGCGTGCATTAAATGAATTTGGTGAGATGTATGAACTAGAATGTGATGGTTATCATGGACGTTGTATCCAGCATGAAATTGATCATTTAGATGGAATTACCTATTTTGATCATTTATCGCCATTAAAACGTCAGATGATTGAGAAAAAATATAAGAAACTTATGCAGGAAAATTCAGAAAAATAAAAGGCTTTCAAATACTTATTCGATTACCCCGCCACCTAAGCAGACTTCACCATTATAAAATACGACTGATTGACCAGGGGTGATGGCGCGTTGTGGTTTTTCAAATTTAACATGTGTTTTATCCTTTTGAATGTAAACCGTGCAAGCTTGATCAGCCTGGCGATAGCGTGTTTTAGCTGTGCATGTAAATTCTCGATCAGGTGCTTCTCCTTTTATCCAATCTAGCTTAATTGCTGTTAAGTTATCTTTGAACAAAAGTGGATGATTATGCCCTTGAACAGCTATAAGCACGTTGTTTTTTAAATCTTTTTTCGCAGCAAACCACGGAATTTCAGGACGATTTTTAACACCACCTACACCTAAGCCTTGCCGTTGACCAATTGTATAGTACATAAGACCATCATGTTTGCCAATAACAATGCCGTTTTCATCATGAATTTCACCTGGTTGTGCTGGCAAATATTGATTCAAGAAAGCTTTGAATTTACGCTCACCAATAAAGCAAATCCCTGTACTATCTTTTTTATTATATGTGACAAGCCCATGCTTTTTAGCAATAGCACGTACTTTAGGTTTCTCAAGCTCACCAATAGGGAATAGTGTATATTGAAGTTGGTCTTGTCCTAATGTGTATAGAAAATAAGATTGATCTTTGTTATGATCTAGTCCTTTTAATAGTTGATGCTCGCCGTTTTCAAGGGTACGTTTACGTGCGTAATGTCCTGTGGCAATATATTCCCCCCCCAATTGTTTGGCATAGTCCAAAAAAGCTTTAAACTTAATCTCTTTGTTGCACAAAATGTCAGGGTTAGGTGTGCGTCCTGCTTTATACTCTTCTAAGAAATATTCAAAAACATGATCCCAATATTCCGCTGCAAAGTTGATTCTTTGGAATGGTATACCAATGCTTTGGCAAATGCTTTGAGCATCTTTAATATCCTCTTTGGCAGAGCAGAATTCATCTGTGTCGTCTTCTTCCCAATTTTTCATAAAAACCCCCGTGACATCAAAGCCTTGTTGTTTTAATAACAAGGCAGCAACAGAGGAATCTACACCACCAGAAGCACCAACAATTATTTTTTGTGACATAGAAATTAAAAAGTAGTAATAAAAAAGAGTGTGGCTATTGTGCCGCCATTTATTTGAATTTGCAAATACATAGACAGAAGTGTCATAACTCATCATTAAAAATCACTAGGAACTACTAAGTTTTTAATAAGTAAACCATGGAAAAATCATTTTTTTTATGATGAATTATGCTCAATAATCTTTATATAATGGTGTTTCATGGCAGTTTTCCTAAGGTGGTTTATAAAATGGAATATGTGGTGCACAAGTTTGGCGGGAGTAGCCTTGCAGATGTTATTAAAATTAAACACGTGATGAGAATTATTGGCACCACAGCACAATCAGTCGTTGTTTCTGCAAGTGGGAAAACGACCAGCTTATTAAAAAAGGCGATTGAACTTGCTTTAGAGAATAAAAGTAATCATAAGGTGCTTGAGCAGATTAGTGAACATCATATGACACTAATCAATGGCTTATGTCCAGATAATAAAAGTGTAATCAAAATTTTTAAAAAGGATATTGAGTATTTAAAACAAATATTGTTGACTATTCGTTTAAGTGGCATTTGTGGGGATGCTCTGGAATACTTCATTCTTGGGTTTGGTGAGCTGTGGTCAGCACAGATTTTAACAGTAGTATTACAGCAAAATGATATTCAAGCTCAGTTTGTTGATGCGTCTACCGTTTTATTTATCGATGACCATCAAAAGCCTGTGGTAATTGATTGGCAAAGAAGCCAACAAGCCGTTGATAAACATATTATCGATAGAGCGAATAAGATTTACATTATTACTGGATTTATTGCACAAAACCAAGAGGGTAATCGTAGTATTTTAGGTATGAATTGCAGTGATTACTCATCGGCAATTTTTGCTAAATTGTTACAGGCGAATAAGCTTGTTATTTGGACGGATGTAGCTGGTATATATAGTGCTAATCCTCAAGTTGTAAAAAATGCAAGGCAGCTTAAACAATTATCATATAAAGAAGCTTTGGAGCTTGCTTATTTTGGTGCGTCAGTCGTGCATCCATTAACGATTAATCCAATGATGGAAATGGGTATTCCAATTGAGATTAAAAGTAGTTTTGACCCACAAGATCCTGGAACGGTGATTGTAAAAAAACTTGATCAAGAAAACCTTGCTCAGTACCTTATCAAAGGATTAACAAGTATTTCCAATGTGGCACTCATGCGTGTGCAAGGTGCTGGTATTATCGGTGTGTCAGGTATGGCAGCAAAGGTATTTTCAGTACTTGAGCAGGCGCAAGTTTCAGTGATGATGATTTCACAGTCAAGTTCCGAATACTCGATTTGCTTTGCCATTGAATCTAAGTTTGCTAAGAAGGCAACTAAAGCGCTTGAACGGCATTTTAAAGCAGAGATTGAGCGTGGAGATATAGAGCATATTTACTGCGAAATAGGTTATGCACTTGTCACGGCGGTGGGAGATGGTTTAAGAGCACAGCCTGGTGCGTTGGCACGCGTGATTAAACCATTAGCTGATGCTAAAATCAATATTCATGCGATTACACAAGGTTCATCTGAACGTAGCATCACAGTGACGGTTAAACAATTAGATGAGGATTTGGCGCTTAATTTGATTCATCAGCAAGCAAAGAACCCACCTCTACAAAACTTGGCAGTTGCAATTATTGGTACTGGTGGAGTTGGTAGCGAACTGATTAAACAGTTGCAAGCACAAAAAGCAAATCTTGAGGCAAAAAGCATCAATTTACAGTTGGTTGCTCTATTGAATTCTACAAATGCGCTTTATGCAAATGATCTATTAGTAAAAGAAAATCTATTGGGTTTGCTTAAAACAAACGTTGGTGGTCACTCTGACCTTGATCAGTTAATAAATCATATGCAAGCTTTATCTTGTGCACATAAAGTGATCGTGGATGCAACGGCAAATAGTATAATTGCTGAAAGTTATATTAAGTTTTTGCAAAATGGGATGAGTATTGTGACACCAAACAAATATGCCAATACCCAATCGATGGCTTATTATCAAACATTAAGAGCAACTGCTCAGCTGCATAACGTTGAATTTAAATATGAAACAAATGTTTGTGCGGGCTTGCCTTTGATTAGTACTATTCAAAGTATGCAACTAACGGGAGATAAAATTACTAAGATTAAAGGAGTTTTTTCAGGAACATTAAGCTTTATTTTCAATCAGATAAATCAAGGCAAAACTTTTGTTGAAAGTTTAATGTTAGCTTATAACGATGGCTACACTGAACCTGACCCACGTGAAGATTTATCTGGCATGGATGTGGCACGTAAAGTGGTATGTTTAGCACGTGAAATTGGCTTAAGTATCGAGTTAAGTGATATTAACGTGCAGAACTTAACACCCACTGAATTAAGAAATTGTACAAAAGAAGTGTTCTTGGCAAAGGTTGCAGATTATGACCAGGCATTAACGGATAAATTTAAGAAGCTCAAAGGCAAATTAGCTGCACTACATTTTATTGGTGAAATTAATGTCAGCGGTAAGGTTGTTGTTTCTGTTTTGCCGTTAGAAGAAACAAGCTCATTTGTGAATTTAACAGGTGTGGATAATATGGTTTTGATTTATTCTAAACGCTATTGTAATACACCTATGGTGATTAGAGGTGCTGGTGCGGGGACAGAAGTAACAGCAGCAGGTGTGTTTTCT
Source organism: Candidatus Nebulibacter yamunensis (assembly GCF_024208055.1). Classification (NCBI taxonomy): domain Bacteria; kingdom Pseudomonadati; phylum Pseudomonadota; class Gammaproteobacteria; order Thiotrichales; family Francisellaceae; genus Candidatus Nebulibacter; species Candidatus Nebulibacter yamunensis. The sequence continues at coordinate 98,066 of NZ_JAMBMW010000004.1, read as the reverse complement.
GATATTCTATCGCTTGTTCGTGTATAGCTTAATCATTTTGGTTTAAAGAGCAGCATTTTGACGAGAAAAAAGTTAGAAATTGTAATTGCTTTGTCTGAAAGGATTTGTGTCACACTTATTTATGATAGACTACAACCAGAAATAAACTAGTCAGACAAAGCAATGAAGCAAATCTACCTTGATTACGCATCTACAACACCCGTTGCACAAGAAGTTATTGACGAAATGCTCAAATATTTAAGTTTTGAAAATATATTTGGGAATCCTGCATCCAACACTCATGAATATGGTTGGTATGCAAAAGAGGCTGTGGATAAAGCAAGGCAGCAGGTTGCATTATTAATTTGTGCCGACAGTCGAGAAATTGTGTTTACATCAGGTGCTACTGAATCCGATAACCTTGCAATAAAAGGGGTTGCAGATGCTTATGCCAATAAAGGCAAGCATATTATTACATCTTCGATTGAGCATAAGGCTGTGATTGATACTTGTGCTTACCTTGAGACAAAAGGCTATACAGTAAGCTATTTAGTACCCGATCAAAAGGGTCAGATTACAGCTGAACAAGTCATGCAAACAATACAACCAGATACGATTTTAGTGTCGCTTATGGCAGTCAACAATGAGCTTGGAACATGCTATCCTTTAGCAGAAATTGGCGCTTTATGTAAAGAAAACAAGATTTTATTTCATGTGGATGCTGCACAAGGCTTTGGTAAAATTGATGTTGATGTTAGAGCGATGAACATTGATTTGCTATCGATTTCAGCACATAAAATCTATGGACCTAAAGGTGTAGGTGCACTTTATGTACGTAGAAAGCCTAAAGTGAAATTAACACCCTTAATTCATGGTGGGGGGCATGAAAATGGTTATCGCTCGGGGACCTTGGCTACTCATCAAATTGTGGGCTTAGGACAGGCTTGTGTACTTATGCAAAAAAAAGGTAACTCTTTTTATAGACACGTTGAAAACTTAAGAGCGATTTTTTTAAAAAAGATAGAAGCTTTACCAAATATTACGATTAATACACCACTGGCAAACAGTTATCCTGGCATTGTTAATATCACTTTCGAAGGAGTTGACGGTGAAGCATTGGTTGCAATGTTACATAACCTTGCTGTATCGATGGGCTCAGCTTGTAACTCAGCAAGCATTGAACCTTCATTTGTATTATTAAATATCGGTTTGAGTCAGCAGCAAGCACATGCAAGTTTACGTTTTTCATTTGGACAATATACAACTGTAAGAGAAGTACATATAGCAGCAGATTCCGTTGTTGCTGCGGTAACAAAATTAAGAGCATTATCAGAGCAATGTGGTATGGGGGTGTAGATGTACAGTAAAAAAGTACTCTCGCTTTTAGATAATATTAATTCTACAGATTTTCTGCCAAGTAAAACCGTTTTAAAGCAAGTTAAAATAGGGGAAGGCATGCAGCAGATTATTATTGCATGTGACGATAATCGCTATTATTTTGCTGCTATTGGTAGTCCTTATTTACTAGCAATGGGTAAATGGTTGAGGGACAATTTACAGCAAGGTACATGGATGAAGATTAAGGACTATCAAATCACCGATTTAGTTGAATATTTTTCATTACCTGAGCATAAGCGCCAAGATGCGTTGTTAATTTTGAATTTAATTGAGCAGCTAAATCTAAATGCGTGGTAACCTTGAAAATGCAGTGATTTTACACAGTCGAAAATACAAAGAGTCTTCACTGTTATTAACCTTATGGTTGCAATCTCATGGTAAGGTGAGTGCAGTTGCTCGAGTGAGTAAAACAAAAAGAACAGCATTTTTATATGAACCATTTTGTTTACTAAATGTTGAAATAAAACTTGCACATTCAGCTGAAGCCTTATCAACCATCAAATATGTAGAGCTTGAAAAAAGCTATACCTTAGGCAGTTATTTATCACAGTTATCACGTTTATATTTAAACGAACTGTTATATTGGTTACTCCCTTTTGATCATCATGATAAAAAATTATTTGACTGCTATCTTGCAGTGATCAGTGGACTTATGACTGATGAGGTAGCACCTTTATTACGCTACTTTGAATTACAATTATTAGAGAGCATTGGTTATGGCTTTTCGTATCAGTTCGATGAGAAAGATAATCCAATTGATCCAAACGGATATTATGAGATGTCAGCCTTATCAGCATTTTATCAAACTACACCAGGGAATGGAGTATTAGGTAAGACAATTTTAAAACTGGGTGAACCTGTATCTTGTTGGAATAACAAAGAGCTCGCTGTATTACAAAAACTAATTCGCTTGAATTTAGATGCGTGTTTACATGGGCGAGCATTAAAAACACGAGAGTTGTTGATTAGTTATTTGCATGGATGTAAAAGCCGTTAATTTTTGTTAATGGAAGTACCTAAGTACCGTAGTGTCATTAACAAGAGAAATTGTTGGACTAATCGGTGCGACGATGCTCTCCGCTAAAAGCATATAGGTCCACAGGATATGGGACTGTTAAAATCACCTAAGCAGCTTTATAAAAAAATCCAAGCAACTGTAATTCATCTAGGTGATCAGGCAACACATGCAACTGACAATACGAGACTTTGGTTCATCTTAACAAGCATAATGGTGACAATAATGTAAACAAGATAAGTGCTTAGTGCACAAGAAATCGGGTGACAACTAGTTTGATACCTACTGTTTTGAGAATGCTAAAATACAGTATTTTTATTTGAATTAATACGGTTAATGTTTATCTTGGTATAGGATATAATCGGCGTGATACTGCTTACGGAAGAGTATGTTTGCAGTTAGGAGGTTAGGTAATAATTAGTTGGACGCTTAACTGAAAGAGGTCGTTATATTCTCTGATATATAGTTACAATCTCTCATGAATTCGAAGCAAAATTGGACTGTGTCTAGTGAAGGAAAGGAGTAAAGAATGCTTGAAACAGAAAAAGAGCTATTAATAAAAGCGGTTAGTAATCCAGTGTATGCTAATATTGATACGTGGGAAATTATCAATAATCCATAGCTGCGACCGCTACGACCGTCATCTTTCAAATATTTGAATTCAATCTCTACGCTTGGTGAGAAGATTTATGCAGAAAAATTATAAAAGAGACTTTTATTTTTTGTGGGCAGGTCAATCACTAAACGTATTAGGGGATCAGATTTTAATAGTGGCTTTGCCGCTATTTGCATTATCTATCCCAGGCGTATTGGAGTCTGAGGCAGTACTGCTGCGGTTTGCTTTTTTTCTACCATTTTTATTTTTAAGCCTTATTGCCGGGGCCTTAATTGATCGCTTGCCACTAAAGCGAGTTATGTTGGTATGCGATAGTATTCAGGCATCAATATTCTTGCTAATCGTTGTTTTGGCATGGTTTAAAATGCTTAGCTTAATACTGTTGTTAGGTTTAGTTTTTATTAGTGGCTGTGTTCTTGTATTCTTTCAAATTGCGTACTCATCCTATCTTCCTGAATTATTTAGCAGTCATAATGACATTCAAAATGGCAATGCTAAGCTATTTTTTTCGGAATCAAGCGCGCGAGCATTAGGTCCGTTATTGGCAGGATCATTAATTGCTCTTTTAGGTATTATGTTCACAATTTTTATGAACTGTTTGACATTTGTAATTTCTGTTTTAACGCTTTTTGCAATTAGACAAAAATCTGAAGCTCCCAAACGGTTAAATCAATCAGAGCAACGCCTAATGAGTGATATTAGAGAAGGACTCTTGTTTATTTTTCGTCATAACAAACTTGAGCCAGTGATTACTTGCGGTAGCGTTTATGTTCTTTTTCTCAGTATGGTCATGAGTTGTCTTGTTATTTATTGTGATAGAATACTAAACCTGAGTCCTGTGATGATTGGAATTGTGGTGGGATCTGCTGCAATCGGTATGTCTATTGGAAATTTATTAGCACCGAAGGTAGTTAACAGGTATGGGAACTCACAAACACTTATTCTGGGTGCTTTTATTTCTGTTTCAGGTATAGTTGGTATCCCTATATCTGGTGCTTTTCATTCACCTGCATTTTTGATCATCGCTGGGATAGTGCACGGCATAGGTGAGGGTTTTTTTAGCCCGACAGCTTTAACCTTAAGGCAAACGGAAACACCCAAACAACTTTTGGGGCGTATCAATTCAGTACAAAGATGCTTGCTATGGGGAATGATTGCAGTTGGTAGCTTATTGAGTTCTTTAGTTATTCATCTATGGGATATATCATCTGCGCTATGGCTTGGTGGAGTTGGCTCAATATTGTGTCTTATCCCACTATTAAGGCGCGGAATTTTACAGGACATTCTCAAACAGGAAAAAGCCAAATTTAGTGAAAATTAAGAGGTAGAAATATGGATTTATCATATGTTGAAGGAGTTCAAGAACTTATTGACCTATGTAATGCAGAGATGCCAAATTGTGTTCAATTACTAGAAGGGAGTAGTTGTGATGCCTAAAAGACCTATAGCTATAATTGTGGATCCATACTCATCTGGAGCCTATTACGCACATGCTTTCGATAAGGCGAGTGTTGATGTGGTGGCAGTACAAACGGCAAGGCAACCACCCGAGGTATATGCTGCTTCGTATAAACCAGAAGAATATAAACAAATATTTGTTTATGAGAACAACCTTGAAGATCTTATTTCTCAATTAAAGTTACTTGATCCACTTTGTGTTGTGGCAGGATGTGAGTCTGGTGTAGAGTTGGCTGAACAAGTGTGCTCTTTAATTCTACCTCATCTGAGCAATGATCCCAAAAAAGCTGTAGCTCGTAGGCATAAGGGTAGAATGATGGACGCTGTCACCAATGCTGGTATAGCCACAGCAAGGCAATTATGCACCAATGATCAGCAAGCAGTAGCAAACTGGTTGCTTGAAGAAGGATTGAACTCCTCAAGTTTTGTCATAAAGCCCCCTAAAAGCGCTAGCACTGACAGTGTTTATAAAGTGAATGCAGCAGATAATGACTGGCAAGTCATTTTTAACTCATTGCTCAACCCGCATAATCGTTTAGGAATTTTAAATGATTAACTGATTGTTCAAGAATTTATGCAGGGGGTTGAATATGTTGTTGACACAATGAGTTATGTAGGAAAACATACAATATCGAATATCTGTAGATATCAGAAAATTAGAAATGATAAACATATTGCCATGTATGACTATATGGAGTGGCTTCCTTCTGATATTGAGCTATATCAAGAACTACAACAATATGCGTATTCTGTTCTAGACGCCTTAGGGATAAAATTTGGTCCTGCTCATATTGAGATCATGCATACTGATAATGGGTTACGCTTGATTGAAGTTGGAGCGAGGGCTCATGGGGGAGGGCATCCACGCTATAATATGGTTGCTACGGGAGATAGCCAAATTGATCGTACGGTTAGATATTTTTCAAGGCAGCAACCTGTTTCTGAAACATATGATTTGCTAATCAATATGATGGTTGTATTTTTTGTCTGTATGAGGGAAGGTGTAATAAGCAATGTTGAGCATACGGTGGAAAAAATAAAAAGTCTCCCAAGTCATTATCATGTCTCTATTCATGTAAAAGACGGTGATCATGTGGCTGAAACAAAAGACTTATTTGCGACCTTAGACTTGGGTTTTGTTGTTCTTGCACATCGACAAAAAGAACAACTTTTACAAGATTACAAAGCAATTCGACAAATAGAGCGGGAACTGATTGCATGAACACAATAAATGCGATAAGGGGGATAGATTATCATGGAATTATGTGCAAATAACGAAGAGGTGATCAATAAGCAAAGTCTCCAATCAGAAGGTTTTTGTGTGGTTAAAAATGTTCTAAAACCAGAAACCTGTCTCTTGTTAAGAGAGTTATACGCCAAGGATCAGCACTATCGATCCACCATAGATATGCAAAGGTATAATTTCGGGAGGGGGCAGTATCGCTATTTTAATTACCCTTTTCCTGAGATCATCAGTCGTTTAAGGCGATACTTTTACGAAAATCTGGTCGACTGCACCAATCAAAGAACCTTGCATGAAATGAAGTTTCCTGCAGATTTTTACGCATTTGAACAATCACAATACGAAGCCAATCAGGCTAAACCAACCCCATTAGTTTTAAAGTATCAAGAGGGGGACTATAACTGGAGCACGGAATATATTGCGCTTAGGGCTCTAGGTGATCAAAATGCGTTTCCTGAAAATGATGTTTTTTTGCAAAAAATGTTGACTAATGAACATATTGATTGTAGTAAACCCTTTCGCGCTTATATTGCGAGCTATTGCTATATCTATGCGGAAACTATGAAAAATCAGAACTTGGTGAAGATGCCTACGGTACAACCATTAAAAGTGAATAAGAAAATAAACTTGCATAAGGAGGCTTTTATGCAAACTAACGGTTTTTATGAGGCGATTTACCGCTCCCCGTTTGGATTAGTGAAATTGCAAGCCAATGATCAATATCTTTTGTCATGTATTTGGATTATTAACCAACTCGTGTCGTTGGAATAGCTGTGGCAAAGATAGGATAAACGTGAGAATTGTGAGAATACAAAACACTATAATAATGGCAAACGGTGAGAGTAGAGTTGCTAAAATTGACATAAGAAGCCCAGCTAATGGCACGCTTAATTGATTTAAAAATACGATCATCCCAATTGTTTTTCCAAGAACATCTTTAGGGATAAATTTAGCTCTTTCTGTACGAATGTAGACGTTAAAAACGCCATCAAAGACCATGATAAAAAGATAACCGATAAAGAAAAAAGTGTAGGTTTGTCCTGCCCCGATAAGTAGTCCGCCTGTAATCATGCCGATGGTGGCAGAAAAACCTAAGATGGCAACACTACAGCGTTTGAGCACTATTGGGATAAGCATAAATATAGCAATGTTCACGATTCCTGTTACCGTTTGCACAAGACCAAAATAGCTGGCAGTTAATTGGAATGTTCCAGTAACTAAAGGGGCTCCCATTGATAGCATAAGTCCCCAAATAAGATTAATAAAGATTGTGAGGGTAACCATCCACCTTAATTTGTTACTATACCAGATGACGCCTAGTGCTACTTGTAAGTCTTTTACAATATTGGATTGGATAACGTTCTGTTTGTTTGTAGCTATAAAATAGCTTTTTGGCAGGCGCAAGATAAATAGGGATGACAGCACAAACATAACGGCAATAATGATGAGCTCAGATAGAATATTGAAATACACTGACAAAGCCACACCAATTGCAGGTCCCATGATTTGGCTTATTTGTTCAATATTCATAAGATAAGTCTGGACTTTGGCAAGTTTTTTGCCGCTGTAAACATGTGAGGTGTAATACTGTACAGTGACGAATGAGCGTGCATAGTAAAAGCCATTAATAACCATCATAAGGCAAAGCACAAGAAAAAGGGAAACTGAGGTAAGGCTTAGTGCCAAGAAAGCACATAAAATAATGACACCTCTTACAAAGTTGGCGTGGACAAACATATTCTGGCTGTCACATTTATCGAGTTTTCTGCCAGAAATGGGTAAAGAAATAACTCTTGGTAGCCACTCCATAAAAAAGGCGATTCCCGATAAAGAAAAACTATTTGTTAATTTAAATACAATAATCGGAATCGCGAAAAGGAGAATTTGATCAGCAAGCTTAGAAAGCAGTATAGAGAAAATTGCTAATAGGTGATATTTAGTATTAGTCATTGTAAAATCTCGGTTTCTTCTTTTGGGAGAGTGGGGACTATAACTAGTTTACTTTGTATTTGACAAGTTAATTCAATAAGTCCTTTCTCTAGCATGTCATAGTTCTCTGAGGTCAGAATAATATGACCAATAAAGGAAGCATTATCAGAGATTATATTATCTACATAGTCTCCAATTTTTTTATGCATCACAATCGATTCTATTTTGCAGTTATCAGGAGTAATAAATTCGGCTAAATCAGAGATGTTATTTAATATCCCGCGTAAAGGAGAAGCAATTTGTCGTATGCCAGCATAACGACGAAATTGGAGATGATGTTTCTTGGTCTTGCCACTTATACAAAAATCCAGCCAGTTTTCCCATGGGTTAAAATCAGAAAAAGCTAGCATAGCAAGATCCCATATGTGCATACCTGCAGGTCGCATATTTACTTCTACGGCAAAAGATTGATTGTTGATATGATTCAGGAAAATTTCATTGTGATAAGCGCCATGATTATTGCTGATCAATGACATCATGTGTTTACCTGTTTGGTTGATAATAGTTTCCTGATCTGTGCTCAGCCTAGCGGGGACGATTTGTTGAATTTCTGCTTTTACGGGTTGATCATGGGTAATTTTTTTATCGGTAATCCATGAGGTTCCTGCTACATAATCCCAGCTGTATTCTTGAACATTTTCGATTAACGTTTCTATCAGAATACCCTGATTATGGTAGCATACTAATTCAGTCCATGTTTTATGTGCATCAGCCGTGGACTCAACTGCATAGCATCCACGGCTATTGCCTTCTGAACTTGGTTTGACAAATACATTAGACTTAAAACTCTTAATCACATTCATATAGTCGTTGTAATTGAAGACTTTTTTGGAAAAAATTGGCTGATAGTTTTGAGGATGTTGAGTAGTTTGCTGGTCTAGCTTGCGAAAAATTTCTTTATCTAAGGATGCTCTAGGATATTGGCATTTTATAGGCAAAGCTTTTAATTTGCTTTCTAAACGAAGAGCTAGTTCTACACCACGATCTGAAAAAGGTAATACCCCTAATATTTCGAATTTTTCCTGGGCAATGGTGCTGCATATTGCCATTAAACTATTTTCAATATCATTTACTAGGGGATAACGCCAGATAAAATCAGCAAATTCTTGATCTCCAGCAGCAGGATTTTCATGAATTAGGATGACTCCAGAATCATACTTCCTTTGTGCTATTTTACGAATTTTTGCAACGTCGTAAATCCTTGTGTTGTTATAACCAACGATGATAACGTATTTACTCATATTATTTCCTCAACCTTTACTTCTTTGATAAATGCATGAAGTATATCTTGTAAGTTATCTTCACTGCTTTTAATTACCCCTGAGAAAGGAGAGTGCTCTTTAGAGTAACTAATCATTTTATTTTTTAAAGGAGAATGATTAATTTCATGCCAACAAAATATAGTTTGCCATTTCTGTGTGTCAAAACTAACTTGGTATAATTGTCCCCCAGTATTTGGATATACAAACCAGCCAAAAAAGTCGTTACATATTTTAGATTCCTGTGGTCTATATTCATCATAGATTTGCGAGAGGATATCAAGTTTATATAAATTTAATCCAGTTTTTCTTTCAAAAGTCTCGGCAACGCCAGCGCCTCCAACTCTACCACCAAGTTCTAGAAAAAATCTATCTCCATTAGGACGGATGATGCCTTCGTAGTGAAAGGAGCCATCAATATAATCAAGCGTTTTCAGGCATTCTGTTACCAAGGAAAGGGTTTTAGGAGAAGATGCCACTTGATATGAACCTAAAACTTTTCCTTTGGTATAATCAAAGCATGTATTTACATATCTGCTTTCAATAGCACAGTGTATAGTTCCTTTCGCTATGAAGCCGTCTACATGGTAAATTTCTCCTTTGCAAAACTCTTCAACAAAAAATCTTTCCGGTAGTTGTAATTGTTTAATTTTAGTGGTTATATCATCATAATTTCCAATATAGATATTTTCGCTAGAGGCCCCTAACTTTGGTTTTAATACGTAGTGAGAAGTTGTAGTTTCAGACTTTACAAATTCAAAGATGCTCCAATATTTTGGCTGCTTGATATTTTTGGATTGAAATATTAACTCTCTCATAGTGAATTTATCGCGAATTGCTAAGGACTGGGCAACAGATTTCCCTTTAATTGTGAAATATTCGCGTAATTCGGATGCGACAATTAGATCATATTCCGATCTTGCAATAAGGATATTACAGGCTGAAAATATATCTGAATAATGATCGATTAAGTGAGTTTTCTTATATTGATCATGTGAAATTTCTATAATTTTAGCATTAATATTTTGAGGAATGTCTCCTTTTTTGTCCTTAAGGCAAAAGTATGTAATATTATGTTCAGCATGATTTATATGGTTATCATAGCGGATTTTTTCAAAATGAATGCGGTGCAAAATAACAATGTTCATTTACATATACTCGATTTTTAAAAAGTCTTTACTATCTTGATGCATCAAAGAGTCAAACTCTTCTGTATTTAATTGAGTTATATCCCATAAAGCCTGAGCAACAAATATTTCTCTATCCGAATGAGGTAGAAGATCGTACGGTTTTTTGAATATTTTATATTCTTGTGGCATGAATTTTATAGGAGTTTCCCTAACTTTGCGTATTTGTTTTCCAGGTTCACCAAAGTACACCCTAAAAAACGTTTTGTTAGATTGTATTTTAACAGGTATACTTTTCTACCTTTGTAAAGATTGAATCCATAGTTCAAGAAGGTTTATTCCTGAATGTATTAGAGTACTTTTAAATATATAAGCACCACCAATACGTGGATTTATTTCTATCAATTCCCAGCCTGTAGCTTTATCATATTTGGCTTCGACATGATATAATCCTGCATCTATTTCTAAAGTCTTGAGAATCCGTTCAATAAGTATTTTCCCTTGTTCAATATCATATTGGGAAATATTATTGGGGGGGCATATACATGCTGGCTCGACAGTAGATAAGTTTTGTTGTTCAATCTCAATTTTCTCATGAATTGAAATTATATTGGTGATGCCGTGATTAATAATGACTTCAAAACAATACTCATTCCCGGAAATAAAGTCCTCATACATAAACTGCATATCACTTTGGAATACGCCCGAGTATGCACAATCTTTTAATGCATTAGATTTAAGGATTTCAAGGTCCTCAAATGTATTTATTTTATTCAGTGGAGTTGTTCCGAATGATGCTAAACCTTTCACTGGTTTTATGAAATATTGTCCTGATTGTGACTTTAATTCTTCAAATAAGTCATTTGTTAAAATGTTTGAGGAAATATTAGTTAGACTGTGAGAAAACAAAGTTTTTCTAAATGTGAGTTTATTTTTTAATATTTCAACTTTTTCGGGGGATATATCGTTAGCGTTGAGCAACTGATTAAGTTGAGACATGAGCTCTCTATAACCATCCCAGACACTTATGCAACCGACAAAATTAATATAAGAGGAGTGTAGAATATAAAAATTATAGAGATCTTCCCAACATAAATGAGCTTTGTTAACGATGAATATTTTATTAGGGTCTACAGTATTTATTTGAGAAGTTGGTTGAGAGGATAGAATAATATAGTCGAATCCTAATTTTTTGATAGCGTCACAAATTTCGGTTATCATAGATAATCCTTGGTGTGATAATACTATAAGAGTGCCCAATTTTGCCATTATTACTTATCCCTGTTGTTTATAAAACACTATTTTCAAGTTCTTGTGCTTTTGCTGTAGTTTTTTCATAGATTTCTATAAAAAATAACTTTAGAGTTTCTTGAAAATCAGAAATATACCTTTTGATATCATAGATATCGGCTTCGCTTTTAATTAAGGGGCTAATTGTATTCCACACTTCTTGTGTATGGTCTTCAACTGCATCTGTAGTGACATGTGCAAGCTGCCCTTCGATCATGTCTTAACCTAAAACATCAGTAAGGGCTGTCATTTGCTTTGGAGTAATTGCTTGTGATGTATATTCTACTAAATAGCTATAACACAAAGCACCTAAAGGATTTTCATGTTCTGCTATATAATACATAAAACCAATTAATAGTTTAGTGCTAAGCATGGGTTCTGTGTTATATATTTCATCTCTTGTTATCCCTGCTTTTTCTGCATCTTGCATAAATAATGTATCATGTAACATCTCTTCACTTTGGTAGTTTGCATATATTTTAGCTACTTCAGCATTTATTTTACTGATCTTGTAAAGGATATGGCATTGCGCACTACGCATTAATCGTATTCTCCAGCTATGCTCTATTAAAGTACGTTTATAGTATGCCATGTTAATCTCTGAACCTTCAAGATGGCTGGCGTATGGGACACTAGATTTCCATTCTGCAATTTTATGATCTATGAAACGGTCAATTTCACTTTTTACTTTATTGCTGTGGATGAAATCCAGAAAAGGTTTTTCTCTTTTAATTGAGAGTGTACGGACTCTATTATGCATGTGATTATCTCCTATGATTGTTTTTTCGGATTTGTTCAATTTTTACATTACCATAAATCGTACATTGGCATGCAAGCCTTATGGTGTCATCTTCTATTTTTAGGTGCATAAAAACCATTTTCTCAAGATCATTTTTGTGTGAAATATTGTCGTTTCCTTGTAAAACTCTGATTCGACAAATGCCACACTTCCCAGCTTTACAACCAAATTTTAATATTCCATCTAGTTCTTTCAAAGACAGTTTTTTGTCAAATGCAACAATATTATTGTCGTTAATGATTATTTCTTTCAAATAATTCTCCTGTAAACTAAGAGACGGTGCTATGTAGGTTTAATTACCTAAAGTATCAGTTCATATTCATTAAATCTACTGTCAAAAATACATGTTTTATGAATTTTTGACATTTTTTTACACTTGGTTACGTGGTAAGATTTGGGATAACATAACTTACCGTTTTGATTGGACGACAAAAGGAGGACTGTCTTTGAATAAGCGTGATGTATGGGGATTGAAAACTTTATTGTGTGATCAGTTGCACAAGGATTGGCGGTCAGTGGATAAAGTAATGTGTATACATGCCTTAAGCGTTGCCGAACTCAAGGTCGTTGAATTATTGGTTTTAGGGAATCAGTCCAAACAAGTGGCTCATAAATTAAGTTTATCCAAACGAACAGTTGATTGGCATATAGAAAACATCAAGAAAAAATTTTCTGTTAAAACTCAATTTGAATTGGGTCTCAAGTTAGGTATGCTTAAAGCGAAGCAAATCTTTAAAATAATTGTCTAAATTCTTTTATTGCTAACTCGACTTACGTATTTTTTTCTCATACTCATTTTTCATTTCTAAATATACAGGGTCACCTCATTAAAATTTAGCTCTTAAAATTTCATCTAAAAACACTTGATTCCAACCTGCCATTTTTCTCATGACTTTAAGACTTTTTCTCTTATGCTCAGGCTTTTGTTTTACAGCTCTTAACAAATTCATTGCTATCTTTTTTACAACAGCCATGTTTACAGGTGCATTGCCTTTGCGAATTCGACTCATATCATCTTCAAACGTCAGGTCTAGCACCCAATGCAATTGATTCTCCACACCCCAGTGGTAGCGGATAGATTTAAGAATAGTTAAAGCGTCGGTATCTAAGCTCGAAATATAATAGCGTTTCTCAGTATTAGTGATATTTTTAATCTCACATATGCTTTCAATTTCAATAATGGATGAAATGCTTGACCAGTTTTCATGTTGTTCCTTAAGCCAGTCAAGTTCTTTACATACTCTACATTTACGATGCTCAAAACGACCATGCGCCTTATCAATTTGCTCTGTTTCTTCAATTTTTGATGATCTTGGTGGTGTCCCAAAAAAAGTTTTAACGTCATCGTGCAAGGTGGATTGATTACCCTTTAGTGAAAATATATAACTAGCCCCTTGATCGATGATTTGAGTTGCGATTTTATGCTGGCACCCCATCGCGTCTATCGTCACAATAGCGCCTTTCAAATCCAACAGCTGTATCAGCTCAGGTATGGCAGTTATTTCATTGGATTTTTCATGAGTTTTTAACTGTCCTAGAACAACGCTAAATTGACTGGCAAAGGCACTCGCCATATGCATTGGCTTGGAATTACCATCAAAACGTCTCCTAGAGGTTTTACCATCTAAAGCAACAATTTTTGCTTCAAGGGTTAGCTGAAATGATTGCACCCATTTTATAAAAGCCTCTTCAAATGCATTACTATCGAGAGTGCGGAAAAAACGTCTTAGCGTATCATCACTTGGGCTACCATTTTCATATGGTAAGTCGAAGCGTAATTCATCCAGTTTCGTTTGACCATAAAGCTTAATATCATCCCCGTTTGAACAGCCCGAGATAACTGCGCAAAAGCTTAATAACAATATTTCTTCAACACTATGTAGCTTCTTGCGTTCAATACGATGATCTGGTACTTCTTTAAAAAAGTCTAAAAACTCTGGCTCTTTAGTTGGCATTATAAATAAAAATGATAAATCCCTTATAGCACACGCTTATTCCACATAATTTGCTAGATGTCACCGGTTTTTTTAATGAGGTGACCCTGATGAGCTCTAACTCTCATCTTGTGTTTTAGGCTTAAGTAGGACACAATGCTGTTGCTAGGAGAACTAGCATGGTTTGGTTGTCAACAAGATATAGGGGGAAATTATGGGAACCCTAAGCTCATGGTCAATAGTATTTATTCCGCTGGTCGTAATCGTTGGTTTATCCTTGGTAAATTACCTTAAGAATCGATCGTAATTAAGCTTATTGTCTTCAACTTAAGTAATGGTTAATGTGTGTTTAGATTTTAAGTATTGCATGAATCTAAATGTATAAATCTACTGTAGAGAAATCGAAAGGTAAGGAAAATGTCAGCACTTGTTATCGTCTTTGTATTATATATTGTTATTATTTTTGGTTTAGCGGTGTGTTCATACTTTTACACCAAAAATTTACATGACTATATGCTTGGTGGTCGATCATTAAGTGGTCCAATTGCTGCGTTAGGTGCAGGTGCTTCGGATATGAGTTCCTGGCTGTTATTAGCATTACCAGGTACGGTGATGTTAAATGGATTAAACCAAATTTGGCTGCCGATTGGGTTAGCATTAGGTGCTTATTTAAATTGGCAATTTGTTGCGAGGCGTTTACGTGTTTATACCGAAATGGCCAATGATTCGATTACGATTCCATCTTATTTTGAGAATCGCTTTGGCGATAAAACAGGACTTTTGCGCTTACTAAGTGCAATCGTTATTTTGATTTTTTTCACTTTTTACACAGCTTCAGGTTTTGTGGCAGGTGGGCTTTTATTTGGTTCTACATTTCAGATCGACTATTCAACTGGTTTATATATTACTGCGTTTATTATTTTAGTATATACCTGTATAGGTGGTTTTTTAGCGATTTCATGGGTCGATTTTTTCCAAGGGTCGTTAATGTTCATTGCACTTATCATAGTGCCAATTGCGGTATGGGTGCATATTGGGAGTTTGAGTGATGCGTTAACAATTGTCTCTCAGCAATCATCTGTATATTTAAATGTATTTAAAGATACGACTTTAGTCGGTGTGATTTCTCTTTTTGCTTGGGGTTTAGGGTATTTTGGTCAACCACATATTTTGGTGCGATTCATGGCTACAAAAACCGCAAAGTCTGTTCCTCAGGCACAGTTTATTTGCATGACGTGGATGTGTATCGCACTTTTGGGTGCGGTATTTACAGGTTTATTAGGTATTGCTTATTTTGCCCCAAATATGCTTCAAAATCCTGAAACGGTATTTGTTTTACTTTCACAAATGTTGTTTGATCCGTGGGTGGCGGGTGCTTTATTGGCTGCCGTGCTATCTGCTACAATGAGTACAGCCTCAGCACAATTATTGGCATCATCAAGTGCGGTGGTAGAGGATTTTTACCATAAATTTATTCGTCCGTATGCTACGGTCAATGAGATGCTTATTGTTAGTCGTATAGTTGTGCTTATGATTGCTATTATTGCAATGCTGTTTGCGCTTAATCCCAAAAACTCAATCCTAAATTTAGTTGGCTATGCCTGGGCAGGGTTAGGTGCGTCATTTGGTCCTATTATTATTTTATCGCTTTATTGGCGCAGGATGAACTTAGTTGGTGCGTTTGCAGGAATAGTTGTGGGTGCGCTAACTGTGATTATATGGCCTTACTTAAAATTCTTGGGTGGTTTTTTCGAGTTATATGAACTTTTACCTGGTTTTATTTTTGCTTGTGTTGCAATTGTTGTTGCAAGTTTAATGAGCAAAATACCAAATCAGTTAATCCTTGAGCAATATAGTCAAACAAAGGAAAGGCTGTAACTTGTTGGCGATTAAAGGTATGATGGAGTCGAAAATTCAAAAGTGTCCCAAATTCGTGAGGGAGGTCAAACACCATGAATACAGGATTAGTCAGTACTCTTTTAAGCAGTTTCGTCTTCAGTATAGTTACACTACCTACCGCATGGGCGGCGAACCGTATTGTGGATTTGACGGTAGATTACAAAACTGTGAATTTTACCGGAAAGAACGTTCAAGCCTTGACCATTAACGGTCAGATACCAGGACCGACGTTACATTTCATCGAAGGCGATACGGTCACCATTAACGTATATAACCACTTGAATAAACCCACTTCCATTCATTGGCACGGTTTGATTTTACCCTGGCAAATGGATGGCGTCCCTCTTATTAGTCAACAGTCAATTCCACCTAGTGGTGTTTTTCAGTATAGTTTTACCTTAAAGCAATCAGGCACGTATTGGTATCATGCGCATGAGGGGCTACAAGAACAGCAAGGTTTATATGGAGCACTGATTATTCACCCTAAGCAAGAAACTATCAAGGTCACGAAAGACTACCCTATCGTACTTTCCGATTGGAGCAATACCCCGCCTGAACAAATTTATGCAAATCTGAAAAAAGAAGGTGATTATTACTCACCACGATTTCCTATGCAACCATCTTTACAGGATTTTATAAAGAGATACCGCAACGGCACAGCTAAAGGACGCCAAGAACTGGTTGACAATTATAAGATGATGCAGTCTATGCGCATGAGTCCGTATGATTTTAGTGATGTTGCCTATGATGCATTCTTACTAAACGGTCATACTACGCAAAACCCCTGGAAGGCTTTAGTCAACGTGGGTGATACAATCCGTTTACGTTTAATTAATGCTGGGGCCAATAGCCTTTTTCGGGTTAAAATACCTGGCAGCAAGCTGCATGTGGTGCATGTGCAGGGTAGTAACGTGCAACCCTATGATATAGATAGTCTTACCTTAGCTCCAGGTGAAACCTATGATGTGTTAGTCAACATCACCCAAAAGAGACCCTATATTATCTATGTGGAATCCACTGATAAAGTTGGTAAAGTTTATGGCGCACTGGTTACAGATTTACAGCAATCTCTAGATGTGAGTGGTATTTCACCCTTTCCTGAACCCAAACTCAAAATGAGTGATCACAATATGGCAGGTCATAATATGGCGGGAATGACATCACATACAGCCCATCCTGTTGATCTGAATGTACCGATGATCCATGAAGGTATGGATATGCCTGCTTCTCATACCAAGACGCAGCATGAGAGACCAGTTGTGTTTGAGCATAAATACCAGACACTCAAAGCAACTCATAAGACCAATGATCCTAATAAATCTGTCATTCCTATCAAAATGGAACTCTCAGGCTATATGGAGAGATACATGTGGTTTATTAACGGTGTTTCTGAGTATCATGCTAAGCCCATTCTCTTAGAAAAAGGCAAGCGTTACCGGATTATTTTTACCAATAACAGCATGATGCACCATCCCATGCACATTCATGGACACTGGTTTATTCTACGCAACGGTTATGGCGCCTATGATCCTTTACTTCATACGATTGATGTGCCGCCTGGCACAACTATTACCGCTGACTTTGAAGCTGATGCCAGTGGTCAGTGGATTTTACATTGTCATAACCTCTATCACATGCAAGCGGGGGATGAGTCGCATCTTGCGCTATGAGGATGCTCAAGAAAAAGCGCATAGAGGAAATAATGAAATAGCACAATTACTTCTTAGCAACAATATGGCGCACAAATCTACTTGGTATCACGATAGTCACTTAGATGTAGCCACTGATTTGAAAGGGAGTTACGAAACCACATTAAAAACTCGGATTGGTGGTGATTATCATAAACTTGAAATTTATGCAGAAGATATGGAAGTAAATAAGGATAAAATGGAACAAGCCAATGTTGATGTCTTTTATTGGCATCTTGTGAGCGAGTTTTGGGTCATTAAAGGCGGTGTGAACTATGTATATCGCCCTGCTAAAACACCGTATGTACAACCAGGTATTGGTATTGAAGGCTTAATGCCTTATTTTATTGATACGGACATCCGTGCATATGTCCATAAAGGCAGCACGAAGCTCGATATACAGCTTACTCGGGATAATCAGTTGACTGATAATTTATTTATCCGTACCGGCATCCATAGTATTGCGGCCACCAAAACCATCGCCGAAGATTACATTGGCAGCGGTCTAAATATCCTCAAGTGGACCATTCGTCCCTATTATCGCTTAAAGCCAGGGTTAAGTCTTTACATCGATTTTAGCCATACGGATTATTATGGAGCTTTAAAGAGCTTACGAAACAGTGCGGGAGAAGTTATACGGGATGACAGTGTGGCGGTTGGTATTTCTTGGTTATTTTAGTTGATGGCGTAAGACGTTTTAGCTTTTAAAACTCTGTTAGCTTGAGAGCTACTTGTACTTGGTTTTTCAGTCAGTGTTTTCCTAGGTTAAGCTTGGGTCCGTCTTAAAAATTTAATTAAGATAGACTGGTGTTAGATCAGCTTAAAATTGCTTTTTGAGAATGAATTGTCTACTATGAGCCATCTTTTTTAGAACCAGTAATAAAACATGAAATTCAAACTATTAAAAACGAGCGCTAAAGCACGTCGTGGTGAATTACACTTTGCACGTGGTGTGGTTGAAACGCCAGCTTTTATGCCAGTAGGAACTTATGGGGCAGTAAAGTCATTATCGCCTTGTGATGTAAAAGCGACAGGGACTCAGATTTTGTTAGGTAATACCTTTCACTTATGGTTAAGACCAGGAACAGGAATTATCAAAATGCACGGTGATTTGCATGACTTCATGCGATGGCAAGGTCCTATTTTAACAGATTCAGGGGGATTTCAAGTTTTTAGTTTAGGCGCACTTAGGAAACTCACAGAACAAGGGGTGACTTTTCGCTCGCCTTTAGATGGTGCCAAAGTATTTCTTGACCCTGAGATTTCGATGAAAATTCAACGTGATTTAGGGTCTGATATCGTGATGTGTTTTGATGAATGTACACCTTATCCTGCAGCTGAGCTAGAAGCACAAAAATCTATGGAGTTATCAATGCGTTGGGCATTAAGAAGTAAGATTGCGCATAGTGATAACCCTTCAGCTTTATTTGGTATTATTCAAGGTGGCATGTATGAGCACTTACGAGATCAATCACTTGAAGCTTTAACAGATATAGGTTTTGATGGCTATGCTATTGGTGGGCTATCCGTTGGTGAGTCAAAAGCGGAAATGATTCGTGTTTTGGATCATATTGTACATCAAATGCCACAAGATAAACCACGTTATTTAATGGGCGTTGGCAAACCTCAGGACTTAGTTGAAAGTGTGCGCAGAGGTGTAGATATGTTTGATTGCGTGATGCCATCGCGAAATGCAAGGAATGGACATTTATTCGTAAAAAATGGTGTAATTCGTATTCGCAATACTCAATATAAAACTGATATATCTGCCTTAGATGATCATTGTGATTGTTATACTTGTAAAAACTTCAGTCGCAGTTATTTACATCATTTAGATAAAACAAAGGAAAGTCTAGGCGCGCGTTTAAATACCATTCATAATATTACTTACTATCAAAGGTTAATGAAGAATATTCGTAAAGCACTAGATGAAGATCAATTTGATGTGTTTGTTGAAGCATTCTATCGTGATTTAGGGCAGAATGTTCCTCCACTTAAATAGTAAAATGCATGTATTTTAAGTTTTGTTGAATATGCTAAGGGCTTTTAGTTGAAATCTAGAAAATAATGTTTGACTTCACTTATGTTTTAGCTAGAATAAGCCCTGTTTTAACCTGGTTGGAAAAGATTAGGATTAACAAACATGGTAGTTTCAAATTTTCTTGCTTAGGTCTTATGAATATGAAATTCAGCACAGATTTGTGCCAGAGTGGCGAAATTGGTAGACGCAGTGGACTCAAAATCCACCGGTGGCAACACTGTGCCGGTTCGAGTCCGGCCTCTGGCACCAAATAATCATTTCATAATATCTCATCAGCGGAATACAGAGGGTTACTTCTAAGGCATGAGTTAAGGTTGTTTAGTTTTTAATGCTTCGCTATCTATAGCGAGATTGTAATCAACTCCTTCTATATTAAAGCCATTCAGTTCTAAAAAGTCTTGGTAAAATCCATCGAAGTCACTGATTTTTTTAAAGTTTTCAGCAGTCATTTTTGCCATAATTTCGTTGGTAAGGCGTTGAGTGTTAACATCCATTTCCAAATTGTCAGAGCGCACACGCTGGGTCTCATCAATAATACGTTTATTACCATACATCATGTCACGCATGAAGCGATCTATTTGTTCAATAGTGTTTTCATGAGTGCCTTGTTGTTTCATGACTTTAAAGAGAGCACAACCATACAGTGGGAAAAGTGGAATAAAAGCGCTGGCCTTAGTTACAAGTGCTTTTAAAACAGTCACAAATGCCTCTCCATGAATACCCTGTAGCATGTAGTTTAACTCAAGTGCGGTTTTCTCTAAATGGCGTTTGGCAGCACCAATAGTCCCTTTTTTGTAGATGGCATCTGTTGCATCGGCACCATCATATGAATAAGCAGTCGTTTTGAAGTTTTGAGCCAATACATTCGCATCTTTTAATGCTTCAATCCATAATTGCCAATCTTCCCCGCCCATGACCTTAATTGTTTCATCAATGTCATGTTTTGTAGCTTCTAGCATTTTGCCTGACACAATCGTTTGTTTGTTTAAATCTAACGTTGGTGCTGAAATTTCACCAATAGTACTTTTGAGTACAGAGTTATGAGTGATTCCAGTTTTGGGATCTGTACGCCTAGGTGAGGCAAGGCTGTAAATAACAACATCTATTTTCCCATCAAATGTTTTCTTGATAAGGCTAATGGTTTGTTGTTTGACTTCATCTGAAAAAGCATCACCAATGATATTCTTAGCGATTAATCCATCTTTTTCGGCTTGCTCTTTAAACCAAATATTATTCCACCAACCAGCAGTCCCAATACGTTTGTCAGAAATGCCGGATTCAAAAGAAATACAAATTGTATCGGCATAAGCACCATAAGCCAGTGCAATGCGAGAGGCAAGTCCATAACCAGATGAGCCACCAATAATCAGAGCTCGTTTTTTATCGCTAAAGCAAGATTTTTTCTTCATATAGTTAATCTGTTTTTCAACGACAGCTTTGCAGCCTATTGGATGTGGGTTTTTAACAAGTCCACCACGCATGACTTCTGGTTTTATAATCATAATCTATCGATTGCTCATGTTCTAAAAGTAATGTGATAATACGTTTTGTCTAAGTGATAAGTCAAGCCTGCTCCAAGGTAAAGCAGGATTCTTGCTCACATTATGCAATAATGGCAGCAGCTACATTACGTGCTTCATTGGCAAGAATGTTAAAGGTGCGGCAAGCCGCCCCAGAGTCCATAAAATCAAGCGGTTTGCCTAAGCGGGCAAATGCGCCTAGGATTTCAGGGGCTGGAATAAGCGCATTTATTCCTGTTCCTAGAAGATAGATATCTACATTAAGTTCAAAAAGCAATTCGAGTGATTCAATAGTTAACATAGAAGCATGTGTAATTGACCAGCACTCACTGATTACGTTGGAGGGAGTAATAATAATGCTATTGGTATAAGTTTGATGTGGTAATATTATTTTTCCATTTTGGTAGTGTTTGACATAAACGTTAGTATCTGGTTTTTCAAGTTCAAGTTGCACAAGTAAACCTTTATGTTTAAGTAATTAGAAAATAAATTGTATCAGAAGAAGTAGCTTATTAATAACTGGAATTAAAATGCTCGCCAATAAGTTGCTATTGCCAAATGGAATGAATAGCAATAGTAAAACAATTAAGAAGCCCCAACGCTCAAGTCGATTATATTGTAAAGTTGCTTTGTATGGCAAAAGAGCACTGATAACGCGGCTACCATCTAAGGGTGGAATGGGTAATAGGTTGAAAACCATTAACATTAAGTTCAGTGCTACGCCATATTGTGCCATTTGATTAAAGCCAAAGTTTGGCACAAACTTCCATAAAATAAACCAAATAATTGCCATCGCAAAATTAGCAAAAGGACCTGCAATGGCAACAAGTATCATATCCTGTCTTGGTTTTTTTAGATTGTTGAAATTAATAGGAACAGGTTTTGCCCAGCCAAATAAAAAACCAGTTTGTAATAAAAACATTACAACAGGTAAGATGATAGTGCCTAATGGGTCAATATGTTTGATAGGGTTAAAAGTTACACGTCCCATCAAGTAAGCAGTCTGATCACCACAAAGTTTAGCAATGTAAGCATGTGCTGCTTCATGAAGTGTAATTGCAAAAAGCATAGGGATAATAAACATCACAAAGTGGGTTAAAATATTTGTTAAATTGCCAGACATCTGCTGTTGGTACTTTTCTTATGGTGGAGTAAGTGTATTATAAAGCGCTAATAGAATGAAGAAATTATGCAAAGGATTTAAAATGGAGAACGTTTTATTAACTGATTCAGCAATACCTGAATTTTCTAAAGTTGATATTAGTAAAGCAAAAGAAGCGGTTGATTTTAGGTTAAAAAAATGTCTTGATTTAAAAGAAGTTTTATTACAGGAAAACCAATTTACGTGGGCTCAATTTATTTATCCATTAGAAGAGGCTGATGATCGTTTATCAAAAACATTTGGACTTATTGCGCATTTAAATGCTGTACAAAATACACAAGAACTTCGAGATATTTATCAGTATTGTGTTGAAAAAGTTTCGGAATATTCAACTCAAACGGCACAAGATGAGCGGTTGCTTAAGGCTTATCAGTATATTCTTAAAAATGATACTTCACTTGACAGAGCACAAATCAAAGCGATTCATGATGTTATTCGTGATTTTAAATTATCAGGAGTGGAGTTAGAAGGTCAAAAGCGTAAGGAATTTGAAGTAATTGCGACGAAGCTCTCTATACTACAAAGTCAGTTTGAAAATAATGTCTTAGATGCTACGATGGCGTGGCATTATGTAACTGCTGATCAAAATGAACTTCTGGGCTTGTCAGAGGATATGTTAGAACAGGCTTGGCTTCGTGCAGAATCGGTAGGTGAAAAAGGGTATTTTTTAGGGTTGGATGCACCAACCTATCTTGCAGTCATGCAGCAAGCAGATAACCGTGCGTTAAGACAAAAAATGTATCACGCATATGTTACGCGTGCTTCAAGCTTAGCGGAAAACCCAATATATGATAACGCTAAAATTATGCAAGAAATTATAGAATTACGTTATAAAGAGGCGAAGTTACTAGGGTTTAATAATTATGCAGAGTTATCATTAAAGAGCAAAATGGCGAGTTCAGTTGATAAAGTTATGGCATTTTTAGAAGACTTATTGCAAAGGGCTAAACATCAGGCGCAAAAAGAACTTCAAGCACTTCAAAGTTTTGCAAATAAGCATGGGTTAAGTGGCAAGTTACAAGTGTGGGATGTGCCTTATTACAGTGAAAAAATGAAAAAAACGCTTTATGATTTTACTGCAGAAGAATTAAGACCTTATTTCCCATTACCTTATGTTATACAAGGTTTATTTAAAATAATTGAGTCTCTTTATGGTGTGCATGCACAAGAAGTCAAAGAATGGGATCGTTACCATTTACAAACGGCATTATATGTTTTTTATGATCAAAAGAAAGACATAAGAGGAAAGATCCTAGTTGATTTATTTGCAAGAGATAATAAGCGAGATGGAGCATGGATGGATGATTGTCGTACGCGTTATAAAAGGCAGGATCAGAGTGTGCAAGTTCCTGTTGCCTACGTAACGTGTAATTTCATGCCACCCAAAAATAATGAGGATGCGCTTTTAACACATAATGATGTTTTGACTTTGTTTCATGAATTTGGGCATGCGCTTCATCATATCTTGACTAAAGTAGATTATCTGCCTGTATCAGGTATAAATGGCGTTGAATGGGATGCTGTTGAGCTACCTAGTCAATTCATGGAGAATTTTTGTTGGAGTAGGGAAGGCTTGTCATTAATTGCTAAACATGTCAAAACGGGTGAGTCACTACCAACAGCATTATTCAAGAAACTGGAGGCATCTCGGCAATATCAATCTGCTTTGGCAATGTTGCGTCAATTAGAATTTGCATTGTTTGATATGAAACTCCATCAAGTTCAGCCAGATGGGCTTGATATTCATGGTACTTTATTGAGTATCAGAAAGGAGACTTCATTATTAGAAGTGCCTGAATATAATCGTTTTGAAAATAGTTTTTCACATATTTTTGCAGGTGGTTATGCAGCAGGCTACTATAGTTACAAATGGGCAGAAGTATTATCAAGCGATGCATTTTCAGTCTTTGAATCATCTGCCGAAATCATTAATCCCAAGATTGGTCAGTCGTTTCTGCAAAATATTTTGGAAATGGGCGGCTCAAGACCAGCAGCAGAGTTATTTGAGGCTTTTCGAGGTCAACAACCCACTGTTGACGCACTATTAAAATATAATGGTATTTTGTGAATGAGTCGTGAAATTGGTGGTAGGGCAGAAGGTACAGCGTTGAAATACTTGGAGCAGCAAGGGTTTACATTGATTATTCAGAATTTTTTTACTCCGTTAGGTGAAATTGATCTTATTGGGTTAATGGATGAAACTTTGCTATTCATAGAAGTTAAAATCAGAAAGAGTGCTGGCTTTGGAGGTGCGCTTGAAATGGTTACGTATACAAAGCAAAACAAGATTCGTAAAACAGCAGAAGTTTTCTTGCAGCGTTATCAACAATATCAAAGCTATGAGTGTCGGTTTGATGTTATTGGTATTACAGCAGGGCAACTTGAGTGGATAAAAGGTGCTTTTTGATTATACCTCCAAATACCATTAAAATTACCCCGCCATTAAATTGTTAGATTCTCGCACTGAGTAGTAATAACTGTTAGAATATTTAACGAAGTTAAACAAGCAAGAGTCAAAGATATGGCAGTTATTAAAGTAGAGGATTTCATCCAAAGTGTTGCAGACGCGCTGCAATTTATCTCATATTTTCATCCAAAGGATTTTGTGCAGGCAATGTATTGTGCTTATCAACATGAAGAATCAAAGCCAGCAAAAGATGCAATTGCACAAATCTTAATAAATTCACGTATGGCAGCTTATGGGCATAGACCAATTTGCCAGGATACAGGGATGGTATGTGCGTTCGTTAAAGTTGGTATGGATGCAAAGTTTGATCGTACGGATAGAACGATAACAGAACTTATCAATGAAGGTGTGCGTCGAGCATATTTAAACGAGGATAATCCGCTTCGCGCATCAATGGTAAGCCCACCACATGGTGCGCGCAAAAATACAAAAGATAATACTCCTGCAATTGTCCATATTGATATTGTGCATGGCTGTAAGGTTGAAATTGAGCTTGCTGCTAAAGGCGGTGGGTCTGAATTTAAGTCAAAATTTAAAGTATTAAATCCAAGTGATAGTATTGTTGATTGGGTCTTAGAAATGCTCCCAACTATGGGGGCTGGCTGGTGTCCACCTGGGATTATTGGAATTGGTATTGGTGGTACCGCAGAAAAAGCGATGTTATTGGCAAAAGAAGCGCTTGGTGAAGAGATCAATATGCTTGATATTCTTGCGCGTGGTCCACAAACAGAAATAGAAAAATTACGCGCTGAGTTATATCATCGAATTAATGAGCTAGGTATTGGTGCGCAAGGCTTAGGTGGTTTAACAACTGTTTTAGATGTAAAAATTCATGAATACTCAACGCATGCTGCGTGTAAACCTGTGGCGCTTATCCCTAACTGTGCAGCAACAAGACATGTACATTTTACTTTAGATGGTTCAGGGGTTGTAAAGCTCCCGGTGCCAAACTTAGATGATTGGCCTGAAATTACAGAAACGGATAACTCACAAGTAAAAAGAGTGAATTTAAATACGATAACGCAAGCCGAAATTGAAAATTTTCAACCAGGCGAAACTTTATTACTTAATGGTAAGTTATTAACAGGGCGTGATGCAGCGCATAAAAGAATTGTTGATATGGTAACAAGTGGTCAGACTCTGCCTGTAGATTTAAAAGGAAAATTTATTTATTATGTAGGACCTGTTGATCCAGTCGGTAATGAGGTAGTGGGACCTGCTGGACCCACAACTGCAACTCGAATGGATAAGTTTACGGATTTTATGCTAAGTAGACTTGGCATTGCTGGTATGGTTGGTAAGGCTGAGCGTGGTCAAGCAACGATTGACTCAATTAAAAAGCACAAAGCAGTCTATCTTATGGCAGTGGGGGGGGCTGCATATTTGATTTCTAAATCAATACGCAAAGCAAAAGTGGTTGGATTTGAAGATTTGGGAATGGAAGCAATTTATGAGTTTGAAGTTGAAGATATGCCCGTTATGGTGGCAGTGGATAGCAAAGGTACTTCCGTTCACGAAACAGGACCAAAAGAGTGGAAAATGAAGATTGTGGAAAGGATCCAATAACAGTGAAATATTTAACTGTTATATATAGATTCATCCAATTGTTTTTCGGTTTTAGCAACAACGGTAGTGACAGATACATCCCCTGTTACGTTTACCGCTGTTCTAACCATATCTAAAATACGATCAATTCCGATAATAAGTGCAATACCCTCTATAGGTAGACCAACCTGAGTGAGGACCAGAGTCAAAGTAATTAAACCAATTCCAGGCACACCTGCTGTGCCAATTGAACTTAATGTTGCGGTGATAATTACAATAAGATAGGAAAAAAGGCTTAGCTCAATATTGTAAACATGGGCTATAAAAACGGTTGCAACGCCTTGCATTATAGCAGTTCCATCCATGTTAATGGTGGCTCCTAATGGAATAGTGAAACCTGCCACCTTATTATCAATACCAATGCTTTTTTCGGCTGTTTTAAGTGTAACAGGTAAAGTTGCATTACTGCTTGCAGTTGAAAATGCAAATAATTGTACAGGTAACATTTTTTTAAAAAAGGTGGCAGGATTTAACCGTGCAAAAACAGCTATAAGTATGCCATTTGTGATAAATAAATGAATAACTAAAACTAGTAAAACGGTAAGAAAATACCCTAGTACATATACAAATTTATTTAACTCCGTAGTGATAACAAGCTTTGCAATAAGTGCAAACACACCATATGGTGTAAGCATGATAATAATGCTCACCAAAGACAAGATCACATCGTTTAAATCATCAAACCAGTTTTTAATGCGTTGCCCTGACTCTCCCGCAAAATTAATTGCTATTCCCAATAGTAGTGCAAACACAATAATTTGCAGCATATGACCTTGAGCAAGCGAATCTACTGGGTTAGCAGTAAATAAACTTAAAATCGTTTGCATAAAGCTTTGAGGTGCAGCAACAGTGAAGCTTAAGTTTTCGGTTGAAATGTTAGCTCCTGAACCGATTTTGAATAAAAGCGAGATTGATATAGCTAATGTAACTGCAATCGCTGTAGTGATAATATAAATTATAATGGTCTTGCCACCAATTCTCCCTAAGCTTTTAGGTTCAGAAACATTGCTTGCACCACAGACAATAGAAACCAGTACTAAAGGCACAACAAGCATCTTCATCAAAGTGATAAAAATTGAACCAATAAGCTGTAATATTCCATTGGTCATATAAGTATCTAGCCAGTACGTATTTGAAAATGGATGTAGAATTAAGCCAAAAATAGCACCTAAAAACATACCAATTAAAATGTTACGAGTTAATTTTTTACTAGTCATTCTCTCTCCTTTTTACAATATTTTGTATAAACAAAAAAACAATATATTAAAAGAAAAATAAAATGCAAGGTTAGAATTGTAATTGTGCTTTGCGAAAGTAGATCCAAATAAAGGGAATGAGAATAATCACAATATCAGCAAAAACAATAACCCCAGCATAAGCAAAAAGGTTTTCTATACGAGAGAAAGCAGGTGGAAAGATACCTAAGAATATGCCACAACAGCAAGCAACTATTCCTGATAGACAAACAACAATAAGTATTAAGTTATTGTTTTGTCTTCCAATCCGGAACATGCGTTGCGTGTTAGGTTCTTTGTAACGTAAGCGAATTGCAGCAGCAAAAATTAAAATCCACATAAAAGCCGTAAACTGTGAAGTCAAAGCAACAAGCATTGCAAAAGCAGCCTGGATAGTTGGCATAAATAAAAATACAAAAGAAAGTAGGCTGCTTATAACTCCTTGAGTTAGGAGCACATTGACCGGCATTTGATTGCTATTGAGTTTAGAGAATGCTGGTGGAAGTAAATTTTGTTGTGCTACCTCTTGCATAGCACGCGCAGGACCGAGCATCCAAGTGCTTAGAGCAGAGATCATCCCAACAACAATTAAAAATGCGATCAGCCCCCTAAATCTATCAAGTCCAACTAGATTTAGTACGTTTGTAATTCCTTGAATTAAACCATTCATCGGATTAATACTGTTATTTGGAATAGTAATAACAAGTGCTATAGTGGATATAGATGACAATAAAACAATAATAACGATAGAAAAAATCATTGCTTTAGGAATATTTTTTTTAGGGTTGACTACATTTCGAATATGAAAACAAGTAGCTTGAATACCAGAATAGCTTGCCAATGTTTTAACAAAAAGAGCAAAAGTTAAAAATGACATGCTAGGCAACCAATTTTCAAAATGAGTCAAATTAACCTGGTGCTCTCCAATTACGAGCATGTAAATTGCACCAGCTAAAAGTAGTATCCCAGGCAAAATCATACCAAAAAGTGCACCGACTACATTTAAAATGACAATCCTTTTTATGGGTAAAAAATTGAAAAAGGTAACAAGCCAGAAAATAGCAAGCATAGTGACAAAAAGTGTTAATTTATTGGTTTGCAGGCTATCAAACCCCATATAAGCAATAGTAGCTACAATTGCAGAAAGAGTTGCAGGGAAGCTGATCACATTGTTAAACCATCCCATCCAAATTGCAATGAGTCCTATTTTTGCTCCAAAAGCGCGCTTCACCCATGTGTATACTCCACCGTTGTCTTTGGTTAGCATCCCGCCTAACTCAGCAGAAACTAAAGCAGTTGGTACGAGAAAAAATATAGCTGCAATTGCATAAAAAAAGATGGAAGGTAAGCCAATAGTTGCCATGAAAGCAATTGAGCTTAAACTAATAATTGCAGTAATATTCATTAAGGTAAGTTTTGGCACGTTGAGTGCTTTGTTTTGTTGCATGATTTTTAATTTAGAAGGTCAGTTGAGCTTAAATTTGTTATCTTGAGCATAAAAAAATAAATAGCAAGTATAATCTGCAACAAAGGCTGTGTGGTCTGTAGTATACTAAAAAAATTATTTACTATAACCAGTAAAGCAGGATTGTGAATATCACTTTGTTAAATATTTTAAAGCAACTTAACTGTGAAAATTATACCGATGGAACAACCATCGGTAATAAGCTTAATATTACACGCGCAGCCGTGTGGAAAAATATTCAGAAATTACAAGATGAGTACCATATTGCAATTGAGTCAAACAAGGCGCATGGCTATAAGTTAATACAACCACTTATATTGCTAGATCAAAAACGTATTTTAGAACACATTCAACATAGTAATGTGCAATTAGACTGTTTGGTAAGCGTTGATTCAACGAATGATTATTTACAAAACAATGAATCAATATGTCCATATCACATTTGTCTGGCTGAGTATCAAAAAAAAGGTAAAGGTCGATTTAATCGAACGTGGATTTCACCTTTTGCAGAGAATTTATATTTTTCGTTAAAGACTACGCTTGCTAAAGAAATCGGAGAACTATCGGGACTTTCTTTAGCACTTGCGGTATGTGTAGCAAAAGTGTTAAGTTCACTTTTTACTGAGCTTGATATCAAAATCAAATGGCCGAATGATATATATCTGAATGAGAAGAAACTTTCTGGCATTTTAGTTGAAGTTAAAGCGGAATCAAACGCCCAAAGTCAGATCATTATTGGGATTGGCATTAATGTGAATATGTCTTTCAACCTAAACATTAGCCAGCCTTGGGTTTCTTTACAAGAAGTCTTGGGTCAATATGTTGATCGCAACATTTTAGCGATTAATCTTGCTAATGATGTCATTATCACACTCAAAAAATTTGAAGCATCAGGATTTATATCTTTCATAGAGAATTATCATCACTTTGATTATTTAACAGATAAGGAGATAACATTGAGCCTTCCCAATAACATGTTTGTTACCGGGATAGCACAAGGAGTAAATGAGCTGGGTCAATTACAGCTTTGCTGTGATCAAAAGCAAATAAAAACATTTGCATCAGGTGAAGCTTCGATTGTTAAGAAGTAGATTTTTGCTTCATTGTACTTCACTTCTATATTTTAAATAGTTTTCTGGGGTCTCTAATGAGATGCGTCCAATGCGTCCTTGACGAAAGTCTTGAATAATTTTCTCTGCAATATGGTGGTGGTTATTTTGTTGACCAATGAGCTTACCAATCTCTAATAAAAGCATCTCGCTATCTGCGTGAATCGTTTCAAGTTTGAATCTATCTGCAAGAAGCTTGGGATAATCTTCTTTTAAAAGCTCAAGTAAGAAATAAGCAGTTAACGGATAATCCATTGCAGTGTCACGAATAGAGCCAATGGCAGCAAGCTTATAACCACAACCTTCATCTTTAGGACTGGGAAACATAATGCCTGGAGTATCGTTTAAATAAAAATATTTTTCAATTTCAATTTTTTGCTGCTGTTTGGTTACTGCAGGTTCATTACCTGTTTTGGCAATTTTACGCTTAGCCAATGTGTTAATTAAAGTTGATTTACCAACGTTAGGGATTCCAAGGATAACTGCACGTATAGGTTTCAAAACTGTTCCACGATGAGGCAGCTCATGTTTACAGATTTCAATGATTCTTTGCGCGCTATTTTTATTATGAGCAATATCCAAGCTCAATGCCTTACCATTGTAAAATTTAAGCCATTGATTTGTAATAATCGGGTCAGCTAGGTCTTGCTTAGATAAAACTTTAACAATAGGTTTGCCTTTAGCAACTTCATGTAAAGCAGGATTAGCGCTTGCCTCTGGTGCGCGCGCATCGATAACTTCAATTGCGATGTCAATTTGCGGCATAAGCTTTTTAAGCTCTTTTGTGGCTTTGTGCATGTGCCCTGGAAACCAGTGGATCATAAAACTGGGGGATATTAATTTAAATTAGTAGCAACATTAGCGTATTTGGCTTTGGAAGTAAACGTTAGGAGGCATTATTTCCTTGCATCTTAGGAATGAGTATTGTAGAATTGTGCCGCTATAAATTCGTCTGATTTTATGATAAATAAAGAATTTTGGTCACATGAGTAATACATGGCATTTAAGTGAGGTGAGAAGTATGCCAGCAGTACGTGTTAGAGAAACTGAACCGTTTGATGTAGCATTACGCCGTTTTAAGCGTAGTTGTGAAAAAGCAGGAGTTGTTTCTGAACTCCGCCGTAGAGAGTTCTATGAAAAGCCAACATGGGAGCGCAAGCGCAAAAAAGCCGCTGCTGTTAAGCGCTCTATGAAGCAATCAATGCGTTCAAATCCAGCTGCACACCGTCGCTAGATAGTACGCAAAGAATACACAGCCATCTATGCTTTTGAGTATAGGTGGCTGATCCATTTATAGAGACTTTAATTTACTAAGAAAATGGGTAAATTTTAGTAAGTTTGTGCTGTGTGGTTGCAATGTGCAGGAATATAGTTGACAATACAAGCATAAAAATCAAAAGTTATTTTTTAACAAAATTTTCAAGCATAACCTTAGGATTTATTAAATGTCTGAGATACGAGCACGCTTAATTGAAGATATGAAAAGCTCCATGAAGAATAAAGATAAGAATCGCCTGGCAACAATTCGTATGGCACTAGCTGCATTTAAACAAAAAGAAATTGATGAGCGTGTGGAAATAATAGAAAGTGATATCATTAGTATTTTGAGTAAAATGATTAAGCAGCGCAAAGAATCTGCTGAGCAATTTAAAAGAGCGGGGCGTGATGAGCTTGCACAAAAGGAACTAGAAGAGATAGAAATCTTGCAAGACTATTTACCTAAAGCTTTGTCTGAGAATGAGATAATTGAGATTATTCAGCGTGCTATTTTAGAAGTAGGGGCATCATCTATCAAAGATATGGGTAAAATTATGAGTGCAATTAAGGCTGAGCTTAATGGTCGAGCAGATATGGGTAAAGTTGGCTCAATGATCAAATCACAATTATCCTAGTGAGTGCTAATGAAAGGGAACATTCCCGCTGATTTTGTACACCAAGTAGTAGCGGCAAATAATATTGTTGAACTCATTGCAAAATATACAACGCTAAAGAAAACAGGCAAAAGCTACATGGGCTGTTGTCCATTTCATCATGAAAAAACTCCCTCTTTTTCGGTCAGTCCTGATAAGCAAATTTACCATTGCTTTGGTTGTCATGCCTCAGGTGATGTGATCGATTTTTTATCTAACTATAATGGTTTGAGTTTTGTAGAAGCGATTGAGGAGCTTGCAGCTTTACAGAATTTGGAGGTGCCTTATGAAGCAACAAATAGACACGGACAAAAAACTGATGTAACCAACAAAATTTATGAAGCTTTGGTAGCGGCAAGTAAATATTATCGTTGGTGTTTGCGTTACGATAGAAATAAAACAGAAGTTATTGATTATATTAAATCTCGCGGGATTAATGCAAAAACAGCGCAACATTTTCAGATAGGCTATGCACCAGATAAGTGGCAAAGTCTTTATGATCTCCTAGTCAAACAGTATTCATTAGATGTGCTTGATCAAGCAGGGCTTATCGTAAGTAGGGAAAAAGGGGGGGCATATGATCGCTTTCGTGATCGAGTTATTTTTCCAATTCGTAATCGCAAAGGTCAAATAATTGGTTTTGGTGGACGCGTGTTACCCAATAAAGATGCAAAGCCTAAATACTTGAATTCACCAGAAACGCCAGTCTTTTTTAAAAACCAAGAGCTTTATGGTCTATATGAGTTGAAACTTCAATATAAAAATCCAGATCAAGTTGTAGTAGTTGAGGGTTATATGGACGTGGTAGGATTGTATCAGCATGGTTATCCATTTGCCGTAGCAACCTTAGGAACTGCACTTTCTCAGACCCACGTTAAGCTTTTGTTTCGTACCACAGAACAAATTATACTGTGTTTTGATGGTGATGCTGCTGGGCAAAATGCAGCACTACGTGCATTTGAGATGGTGTTACCATTTTTAAGTCAAAACAAAAAAGCGCGTTTTCTAACTTTGCCTCAAGAGCATGATCCTGATTCATATATTCAAGCCGTTGGACTGGAATTATTTAAACAAGAAGTGCTTGAAGCAACTCCAGCAGCAGATTTTTTTATTCAATACTTGCTTGCTAAATACACTTTGTCGAGTGCAGATAGTTTGGCAGAGTTGATCGAAGAGCTAAAGCAGATATTAAAAAATGTACCCGAAAGTGCGTACACTGAGATAATCATTCAACAGTTAGCAAAGGCGGTGGATACTTCAGTTCTTCAGCTTAAACGGATGATTGCACAAAAAAACAGTGATAAAAAAATGCTAAATAATGAGCGTATGAAGCGTTGGGTGCTCAATACTAACAAGGTAAGCTTGATCGAAAAAGCTTTAAGTTTCGTCATTAATATGCCAAGTGAAGTGCACAGAGCATTTCAAGGCAAAGAAGAAATAGAGTTTGAATGTGTTACGGAGCAGCATTTTATTTTACTTGATGCTTTGAAAATAATCAGGCAAAATAACGGGCTGTCTTCTGCGCTGCTGGTACAAATGTTATCTGAAAAATATGAGCAATTTCGAGCTTATTTTTATCAGTTGCTGCAATTGCCGATTGAGCTTCAGGCACCACAGTTGATTGATGAGTTAGTGGCGATGTTAGATAAAATTATTAAGCAGGCATGTCAAAATGAATTAGAACACCTGATATTAAAAGCAAAGACTTCTATCTTAACAGCGACAGAAAAACAAAGAATGCAAAATATTTTGCACAAAATACGAAAAACATAGCTACCTTTAGATCGTGTTGTCATGACATGGTTAACTAAGATGGTGTATAAAATAGGTGAGATTTTAATGTCAGATCAAACAAAAGAACAGCAATTATCTCGAATAAAAGAATTATTGGCGCTTGGTCGTGAGCAAGGTTATTTGACTTATGCTGATGTGAACGACTATTTGCCGGATGAAATTACTGATCCTGAGCGCATTGAAGAAGTCATTCAGATGATTAATGATGTCGGTGTTAAGGTATTTGAATCAACACCGAATGCAGAGGATTTATTATTGCTTGAAGCGGAAGCTGAAAGCACATCTGATGAGGATGCCGTACAAGCACTGTCTTCTGATGGTGATTTTGGACGTACCACCGATCCAGTTAGGATGTATATGCGTGAGATGGGTTCGGTCGATCTTTTAACTCGCTCAGGGGAAATTGAAATTGCAAAACGCATCGAGCAAGGCACAAAAGAAGTGCTTAATGCACTTTCTGAGTATCCTTTTGTGATCAAGTCCTTATTGGGGCGTTATCAAGACTTAATGGATGTAGCGCGCGAAGAATACAATGCACTTGAAGATGAAGAAAAAAAAGAAACTCTACTTTATAAATTTGTCAAATTTTCTGATTTAATTTCAGGGTTTAACGAGGGTGAAGAGATTGATGCAACAGGGACAGATGTTGGCTCTATGCTTGATAATCCTGAAGAGACTTTGGAAGATGCGGCAACTGAGGAAGTTGCTGAAGATGAGGATGATTCAGGGAGCGCATCAGTTGCAGATACTTCGGAAGATACAGGTCCAGATCCTGATCTTGCTGCACAAAAATTTGCTGAGTTAGAAGCTAAGTTTAACTATCTGCTAGATCAGGATGCAGGCAGTCAGGTTTACAAAGATGCACTCAATCAAGTTTCAAGCTTATTTTTAAGTTTACGTTATACTAGTGCGCAATTAAACCGATTGATCAATGCTATCCGTGCTTTGGTGACTGAAGTTCGTGCGTATGATCGTAAGCTTATGCGTTTATGTGTTGAAAGAGGAAAAATGCCAAAGCAATATTTTGTTAATCAATTTCAAGGACATGAAACGGATATCGATTGGTTAGATAAAGCTGTTGCAAAATACCCTGATTTGGTCAACGTATTGGAAGAAGCAAAGTCAATTCAAATTAAGCTTGGTTTAATTGAAGATCGTGCTGATATGTCGATCTATGAATTAAGAGAAGCCAGTAAACGTATTTCAGTTGGTGAAGCTAAAGCCAGACGTGCTAAGAAAGAAATGATTGAAGCAAATTTACGTTTGGTGATTTCAATTGCTAAAAAATATACTAATCGCGGGTTACAGTTCTTGGACTTGATTCAAGAAGGTAACATTGGTTTGATGAAGGCAGTAGATAAATTTGAGTATCGGCGTGGTTATAAGTTTTCAACTTATGCAACTTGGTGGATTCGTCAAGCCATTACACGTTCAATTGCAGATCAGGCGCGTACAATTCGAATTCCAGTGCATATGATAGAGACAATTAATAAACTTAATCGCATCTCACGTCAAATTTTGCAAGAGACGGGTAAAGAAGCAACACCAGAGGAGTTAAGCCAGCACATCGATATGTCGGAAGATAAAATTCGTAGGATCATGAAAATTGCTAAAGAACCAATTTCAATGGAAACACCGATTGGTGACGATGAAGATTCAAATTTAGGTGATTTTATTGAGGATTCGATCTCTGATTCTCCCGTTGATAGTGCAACAGGTGAAAGTTTGCGTGAAGTTACCAAAGAAATTTTAAGCACATTGACAGAACGAGAGGCAAAGGTGCTTCGTATGCGCTTTGGAATTGATATGAATACCGATCACACTTTAGAGGAAGTAGGTAAGCAGTTTGACGTGACACGCGAGCGTATTCGTCAGATTGAAGCTAAGGCGTTACGTAAACTTAGACATCCATCACGTTCAGAAACGCTAAAGAGTTTCTTGTCTGAGTAGTAAAAGATGTCAATAAAACAGGAGACTAGCATGAATGTCAGAAGTTTGAAGGATGTGGGTTTTGTGGGAGTGATGGTAATGGTATTAACAGGATGTGCAAGTCGCTGTATTACCATGCCTGCAAATGCCAATACATCACAGAGCTTTGGCTCAGGTTTTGGTCAGTTAAAGGCTATTCAGTTAAGTACAAGAACTTCTGCTGGTGATACGCTGCAAGGGCAAGTGATCGTAGAGAATAAAAAATCGTCCAACCAGCAATTTCAATACCAGGTGCAATGGCTAGATAAAAATGGATTTAATGTGGGGCAGTTACAACCATGGACGCCAGTTGAACTGTATGGAGACTTGCAAAAAACCATAACATTTAGTGCTCCAACACCACAGGCAACAAGCTACAATATTTCTTTTTGTCGCGTTTAACTTTAGTTTGTATGAAGCTAATAGCTAGCTGAATGTAAATGGCTATAGATTAGTTGCAACCTCAATCATTTTAATTTATTTTGGCAGTAAATGAGACAAATATCTATTGATTTGTAGAGAAAAGGTAACAAGTGATAAGATTTTTGTATTTGTTAAATTATGAGTGATTTATTTGATAATTTCTAAAAGACAAAGACAAAGACAAAGACAAAGACAAAGACAAAGACAAAGACAAAGACAAAGACAATATTACCCGTTTATCCTGACCAATAAATTACATGACTTCAAAACAGTTGGAAAATATGATGGAGTTGAAAATTCAAAAGTGTCTCAAATGCGCGGGGTAGGTTAGTGTTTAAAACGGAGTCTGTAATATGTTTAAAGCTAATTGGGAAAAAACAAGCATTACACATGAATTATCAGAAGGTGTTATAGAAAAAATGGTACGGCTTGCCTATCCCGACCAAAAGCTCAATTCTTTTCAGTTCACCGCTGGTGGTTGTGCTAACCTTAACATCAAGTTTCTACTTGAAGATAAAAAACAACCTTTAATTTTGCGTCTTTATTTGCGCGATAGGGACGCGGTTTACCGTGAGCAAAAATTAGCAACATTATTAAAACAAAATATACCAGTACCACTGACGTATTATACAGGCATACTTGAAAAGTATAGTTTTGCAATTACTGAGTTTATGCCAGGAATTTCTCTTCGAGATCTTTTGTTAAGGAGGGATGCTTCACATGAGATCAGCCTAATCATCTATAAGGTAGGCATAATTCTTTCAAAAATTGCATCTTATGAATTTCCACAAGCAGGATTCTTGGATAAAAAATTAAGAGTTATTCCTCATGAATCATCTAATGATTATTTGAGTTTTGCTCAAGATTGCTTAAAGCATGAAACCATTTTATCTGTGCTTACGCCAGCAATGATTTCAGTAATTAACGAAATTTTTAGTCAATACAGCTATATGTTCCCTAGGGAAAGCGAAAAAAATCTTGTTCATGGCGATTTCGATCCAGCAAATATTTTGGTAGACAAAATTAATGGTGTTTGGAAAGTGGTTGGTATTTTAGATTGGGAATTCGCTTTTTCAGGATCAGTTCTATGGGATGTTGCTAACATGCTTAGATAGGCTCATAAAATGCCATCAGAGTTTCAAACTACTTTTCTAAATGGATTGAGGGATGGTGGGATTAAATTACTTGGGAATTGGCGTAGAACTTTAAACCTATTGAATTTATTATCTCTGCTTGATTGTCTTAAGAGATCAGACTTCAATAATCACCCTAATCGATGCGCTGACATTTTTGATTTAATCAACGATATTTTAATCGATTTTAATACTGTAAAGCTATGACATATAAAATCACACTGATTTCTTCTATATCTCTTTTGTTCGCCACGCATAATATGGTACATTAAGTCGATATTTTTATCTCGTCAGTTTCATTAAATTAAGGGTAGTCATGAGCAATAAAGAACAGGCATTAAATTCCGCATTGACACAGATTGAAAGGCAATTTGGGAAAGGCTCCATTATGCGCATGGGGGACACAGATTTAGTCAAAGACATTGAAGTGATTTCAACTGGTTCGATTGGATTAGACGTTGCTCTTGGTGTTGGCGGTTTACCAAAAGGGCGCGTTGTTGAAATATATGGTTCGGAGTCTTCAGGTAAAACAACTTTAACTTTACAAGCGATTGCACAATGTCAAAAAAATGGTGGTACGGCCGCGTTTGTCGATGCGGAACATGCACTTGATCCTGTTTATGCCGAAGCATTAGGAGTTGATCTTAAAAATCTCATCGTTTCGCAACCAGATACAGGAGAGCAGGCGTTAGAGATTGTTGATATGTTGGTGCGTTCAGGTGCAGTTGATATCGTGGTAATTGATTCTGTTGCTGCGTTGACACCAAAAGCAGAAATCGAGGGCGAAATGGGTGATTCACACATGGGATTACAGGCACGTTTAATGTCACAAGCCTTACGTAAGCTTACGGCCAATATCAAGCGTTCTAATACACTGGTAGTGTTTATTAACCAAATTCGAATGAAAATTGGTGTAATGTTTGGTAATCCTGAAACAACGACAGGGGGTAATGCACTTAAGTTTTATGCTTCTGTTCGTTTAGAAATAAAACGTGGTAGTCCCATTAAAAAAGGGGAGGAAATTTTAGGTAATGAGACTAAGGTGAAAGTCGTTAAAAATAAGGTTTCTCCACCATTTAAGCAAGCGGATTTTGATATTTTGTATGGTGAAGGAACTTCGCTTGAAGGCGAGCTTATTGATTTAGGTGTTAAGTATAATATTATAGATAAAGCAGGTGCTTGGTATAGCTATAATGGAGAGCGTATTGGTCAAGGCAAGGATAATGTGCGGGCATATTTAAAAGAAAATCTGACAATAAAAGAGAGCTTACATAAAACCATCTTGGAACAACTATTGCCAAACGTAACTAAAAACCAATCTGTCGTTAACGATGCAAAAGACCAACTCTGAGCGAGTTTATCTTCTTTATCTTTTAGCAAAGCAAGATTATTCGTATGCACAACTTAAGCAAAAGCTTAAGCTTCGAGGAAATTTATCATTAGAGCAAATAGAGTCGTTACTAGATGAGTTTATTCAAAACGGTTGGCAGTCTGATTTGCGCTATGCTCATATGGTTGTATCAAGCTGTCTTAATAAGCATTATGGATTGCTACGGATTCAACAAAAACTTATATATGAAAAAGGTGTGGATCCTGCGACGTTAGGCAAGGTATTATCTTTACTTGAAATCGATTGGGTTAAAGAAGCTAGACTATGTTATCGGAAAAAATATCATGATCAACCCATCACTGATTTAAAAGATAAACAAAAGCGTATTCAATATTTATTGCGTCAAGGTTATGGATTGGACCTTGCAGTGCAGACTTGCAACAACTTACGACAGGATATTGGATAGCTTTCATTGATAGGGTTGAATACCCGTTAATTGGCAAATGTTCTTGATGTAATGCTTGACTTTACTAGGTATGGTAATTAAATCCTGAATAATGGTTAAGTTGCGTAAGACTGGAAAGAGCATAATATCATCCCAAGACAGTTGATCACCGCTGGCAAATGGATGAGTAAGGAATGTGTTGAGTACATCTAGCAATGGAGTTGTTTTATCGATAGACGCTTGTGGAAAGCGCAAACTTGCTTTGAAACAACCAATATATTTTTCTTTTTTATGTTCAAAATAGTCTTTGGCACTTTGCGTTGGAAAATCTTGGTGATTTTGTGGATGGTTAATAAAGCGTGGATAAACAACTGACTTACTGGTATTGTTTATATCGCTGATAAGTTTGATAAGTGTGTCTGTAGTGACTATTTCTTGGCTCAATATTGGCTTTCTATCAAAGTTATTCAGATATTGGCAAATATCCAGACTTTCGATTAAAAAATTACCATTTTCTTTTTGCAAAAAGGGAACTTGTTTTTTCCCAATTAAATCCAGATGTGCTTTCTCATCATCATTAGCAAGAAAAATAAGATCAAGTGGAATTTTTTTAAAGCCTGCTACAATACGTGGGCGAATACAAAAGGGACAGTGTTGATAAAGATAGAGTTTCATCGTCATATTTTTATTCTCTATGATTAATAGACTCTCATTGTGTGTTATTTTAAAGCGCGTGTAAATATACAAAAAACCTTAATTAATCAATTATTGTTGGTTTTGAATTGGGCTTTTTACGGATGTTCTTGCCAATGTTAGTCTTTTTCTTTTTAGTTTTTTGAGAATTGGATGATTTTGAATCAATTAATTTTATAGGGTCAACCTTTCTATTGGTTGCTAGTTTTTTACGTGCGCGCTTAGCTGCGGCTTTAATTTCACTCGATTTGATGCGTGCCTTACGTTTTAGGTGTGGATTGTGATTTTGTTCATGAATGTTGCTTCGACCTTTGCCATTTAATGTGAGTTCAAAATCAATTTGCATTTCATCTAAGTTAACACGAACGAGTTGCACTTGTACTTTTTGTCCTATGCTATAGCTAACTTTAGTACGTTGACCAATAAGACGATGTTGTGCTTCGTCAAAGATATAATAATCACTATGCATAGTAGAGATATGCACAAGCCCTTCGATGTAGTTGTCTATCAATTCAACATACATTCCGAATCCAGTGACATGAACAATTTTGCCAGCAAACAGTTCACCAATACGGTTGTGAAGAAAGTGACATTTTAGCCATTTTTCAACATCCGTGGATGCAGAATCTGCATTGCGTTCTTGGTTTGAAGCATGAGAGCAAAGCTCATTTAATTGAGTATAGGTATAACTTTTAGCACCAAATTTTTTCTCACTAATAATCGATTTAATAGTGCGATGAGTCAATAAGTCAGGATAGCGACGAATAGGTGATGTGAAATGAGTATAAGCAGGGTAGGCTAAACCAAAATGCCCTTGATTGTCAGGTGTGTAAATTGCCTGATTCATGCTTTTTAAGGTCATCAATTGGATATTGGCAAAGTCTTCTCGATCTTTAGCTTGTTCGAGCATGTGGCTATAGTCAGCAGAAGTAACTCCTTTCTTGT
The DNA here is from genome assembly GCF_024208055.1 of Candidatus Nebulibacter yamunensis. Lineage (NCBI taxonomy): Bacteria > Pseudomonadati > Pseudomonadota > Gammaproteobacteria > Thiotrichales > Francisellaceae > Candidatus Nebulibacter > Candidatus Nebulibacter yamunensis. The sequence continues at coordinate 57,127 of NZ_JAMBMW010000004.1, read as the reverse complement.
TAGGTTTAAAACTAATCCCTAAGGAGTGTAAATAGGCTCTCAGATCCTCAATTTTGCCACTCGGAGGTGCGCCATGTACACGAAATGGTGCATGTGCTTTGTGTTTTTCAATAAATTTGGCTGTTGCGACGTTAGCCATCAACATACATTCTTCAATTACTTTATGAGCTTGATTGCGTTGACGTGGAACAATAGCCTCGATATGGTTATGTTCATTAAGAATAATTTGAGTTTCAACCTTATCAAAATCAATCGCACCTCTTATTTTTCGTGCCTTGGCAAGTATTTGATATAAGTCATATAAGTCAAAAAGGTTTGGGACAAGTTCAGGTTGTTGGTAGTAAATATGTGACTCTTTATGATTTAAAAGTTTGCTAACTTCAGTATAAGTTAGGCGTGCCTTAGAGTTAATCACTCCAGAATAAAATTTATAACGTGACAGGCGAGCACTTTGACTGATGTTCATTTCACAGATCAATGCTAAACGATCAACGTTAGGCTTTAAAGAACAAAGTTCGTTAGAAATCTTTTCTGGCAACATCGGAATAACATAGCCAGGAAAATATACAGAAGTTGACCGACTTTGAGCATCTTTATCTAAGGTAGAATCAGCTCGAACATAGTAAGAGACATCTGCAATCGCAACGTATAATTTCCAACCATCAGTTGAGCTTTTATGTGCATAAACCGCGTCATCAAAGTCTTTTGCATCTTCACCGTCTATTGTGACAAACGGCAAGTGGCGTAAATCAACACGCTCAATGATTTCATCAGGCAGCACCTGTTGTGGTAGCGTAGTAACAAATTTTTCGGTTTTTTTAGACCATGCTTCAATTAGATTGTGCTTTCTACTTGCAATTGAAATAGCAGTGAGAATAGGGGATTGTTCTTCAAGCAATTCAGTAAATTCAGCTACTGCTGGAGATATGGGTGAAGGGTAAATAATCACTTTAGCCTTAATCAGGGCATCAGGTTCTAGCGCTTTTTTGGGAGGTAGTAATAAAATATGGCGTGACATAGTTTTGCTAACCGGCTGGATTAAATGGCTATCTAGCTGCTGGCTGTAACGACCAATGATTTCCGTTGTATTGCGTTGAATAATACTGTCAATTCTGGCTTCTAATTTGTGTTTGCGATTTAAACCAAGGATAACAGCACAGACCTTATCACCATTGAACACCAGTTTTGCTTGGTGTTGTGGTAAGAAAGCACTGTACATTTTATCTTCTGTGGTAACAATGGCATTACCATCATTTTCAACGCGTACTATACCCGTAACAATATGTTGCTTTTGTTTAAACAATCTAAAATATTGTCCATCTTGTTCAAGTTGTTCATCTCGAGTCATTGCCCCTAAGCGATTAGCAAGCGCATCAAGTTGTCGATTGCGTTTAAGTGACAACGCTTCAGCAATGTTTTCAAAAACTGTAGGTTGATTTAAATCTTTAAGATAAGCCAAAATCACATCACGACTTGGAATTGGATCATCATATTTCTGTGCTTCATTTTCCCTGTTGGGATCATTTTTAATTGTGTATTTCGTGCCCATTATTGATGATGCCTTGTAAAAAGAGTTGTTTTTTAATCAAGTTACCTTGTTCAAAATAGCCGATTGCAACAAAGTGCCCTTGATCATAAATTCTTGCAATTCCACTAAAGTTCCTTTCTAATTGTAGTTTTCCTTTTGAGTAAAATAAACTATGTGCGTCGCAAGGTATAGTAAAAATTGGGGTATCTGTAAATACACATTCTGTATTAAGTACCCTACTATGGCGTTGGGTAATAGTTAGTTGCTCTAAATTATCAATTTCAAGCATGATTTGACTGCTAAGCAGACCACATTGTGTACGTGTAAGCTTAGTTAAATGACCATCAGTGCCAAGTGCTTGAGCGATATCCATGCCAAGTGTGCGAATATAGGTGCCTTTAGAGCAGTGAACATCAATATTTATCGTATGCTTATATGCGTCGTAGTCAATAAGTTTAAGTGCGAAAATAGTTATTACTCTTGGTTTTCGCTCTATTTCAATACCTTTACGAGCAAACTCATATAATGGCACACCTTGATGTTTAAGGGCTGAATACATAGGTGGTACTTGTTTAATTTGACCAATAAAGCGCTGAAGTGTGGTGTTGATTGTCTCTTCATCCAGCACTGGAATATCACTTGTACGAATTACTTGACCTTCTATATCACCACTGTCAGTGCTAATACCTAATTGGATGGTGGCTTCATAGCTTTTATTTGCATCTAATAAATATTGCGAAATGCGTGTAGCTTGCCCAAAGCAAATTGGGAGTACGCCTGTTGCCAATGGATCAAGGCTTCCTGTATGCCCTGCTTTTTGAGCATTAAACGCCTTTTTAATGCGCTGAAGAGCTTGATTAGAAGAAAGACCATAAGGCTTATTAATAATGATAATACCATTTAAAGCGATCCCTTTTCTTTTGCGTGCCATTTTAGTCTTCTTTTATATTGATTGCATTTAATGCGATTTTGGCTGCGGCATGTTCAGCCTGTTTGCGTGACTTCCCTTTAGCACAGTAAGTCTTCTCAAGGCTACCTAAAGATACTTCAACAGTAAAGGTTTGGTCATGATCCAAGCCTTCAGTAGCAATAACAGTATAAATAGGATGAGTTTGGATCTTAGCCTGTAAATATTCTTGTAGACGTGATTTTGGATCTTTAGTGTGTTCTTCTATATTGAGTGTTCTAAGTGCATCGTCATACCAGCTTAAGATTTGTTCTTTAACAGTGTTCATATCACTATCAAGATAAATTGCACCTATAATTGCCTCAAAAGCATCTTCTAATAAACGAGCACGCTTATATCCGCCAGATTTGAGTTCTCCAACACCAAAGGACATGTATTCACCTAGATCGAAACGCTTGGCTATATCAGTTAGCATTTTGCCTCGGACTAAATACATGCGCAGAAGAGACAAATTGCCTTCATCTTCGTGAGGAAACCTTTGGTAAAGTGCTTCAGCCATTACAAACCCAAGAATGGAGTCGCCCAAGAACTCTAAACGCTCATTATGTTCTTTTTGCTTGCTTCGATGTGTAAGCGCTTGTTGAACCAATGCTTCATTTTTAAAATGATAGCTAATACGACGATATAAAGAAGAATAATCAACTCTCATACTACAATACTCGCGCTATTTGGTTCCAGCGAATAGAGTTGTTTAAACTGTTCCAACTAAACCAGACAAAGCGTGCTTTACCAACCAAGTCTTTCTCTGATACGAATCCCCAATAGCGGCTATCCTCACTGTTGTCTCGGTTATCCCCCATTACAAAATACATCCCTTGTGGTACAACAAGATTGGTAAAATCTGCTGAAGGGGTATTTGCAATCATATCAATCTCGTGTGGTGTATTACCAAGGTGCTCCATACAAATCGTGTTTGCACCATTGCCATTGTAGCTATTAATTTGATCGTATTTACAATTGCTGTATTCAATAGACTTGCCATTAATTGTGAGCTTTTTATTTTGGTAAGAAATGACATCTCCTGGTACGCCAACAACACGCTTAATAAAATCGACATTAGGATTAACCGGAAAATGAAACACAACGATATCGCCACGTTGAGGGTCACCTGTTTTAATCCAGATAGCGTTGGTGATTGGATTTCGAATGCCATAAGCTGTTTTGTTGACAAGGATAAAGTTACCAACAGGAAGCGTTGGTGTCATTGATGCAGAGGGAATGAGAAAGTTCCCAATTAAAAAACCGCGTAGAATGAATACAATCAAAAACACACTAAAAAGCGAGCGCGCATAATCGGCTAAAAAAGGTGCTTTTAACGCTTTGTTTTTTTGGATAAACTTATGGCGTTCTTTTTTGCTCATGCCTTTTAGTTGGTCGATAACAGGCGCTAAACGCTTAGGTTCAAACTTAAATTTATCAATTATGGCGATAATGCCAGAGGCTATGGTTAACACCAACAACCAAAAGCTAAAATCTATATTCATAATAATATTTACTATCCTTAACTATTCTACGTTCGTTATTATACGTTGTAAGCAAAAAATCGCCATGCTTTTTTCCTACTTCAAAGCAATTAAAGAAGGCAAATGAAGTTAAACCTCCATGAGGATATATTTCCTTTAGCGTGCTGCGATCAACGGGAGGTTGCAGTGAGCCCCGACTTACTTGTGGCGGAGATAGGAAGTTGAGCTCAAAGTTTATTAGAGAGCGATTATTGATCAACTTATGTTTTTATCTACCTTCAATGTAAAAAGCATTAAAGTTTGCTATACAATAGCATTTGGTTTGATTATTCTAAATAGACTATTTTTGGGAAAAAATACAAGGGAGCGCTTTATGCAAATTATTTCAAGTAATGTCTATATTGGTCCTAATTTATATGCCAATTTCCCAGTGATCCGACACGTAATTGATTTGGGTATTTTAGAGCATTGGCCATCTGCAAAATTAGGTGATGAGTTTATTGATAAGTTGGTGGAAGCCTTATCAGGGTTAAAAGAGCATGGTTGTTCATACCGAGAGCCAGGTGGTTTTATTCGTCGTATGAAAGAAGGTAAAGGGACTTGGATGGGACATATTTGGGAACATGTGGCCATTGAACTTCAAGATATTGCAGGTAGCCAAGTAAGTTTTGGTAAAACAAGAAGTACGGGACTGCCTGGGCAATATAATATGGTGTTTGAATACAAGCAAAAAGATGTTGGTTTACAGGCAAGCTATCTTGGGCGTGATTTACTATTATCCTTATTACCTAAACACTTACAACAAGAGCTCAATGTCAATTTGGAGACTTTTGATTTTGAAGAGCAAAAAGTGGGCTTCATTAAGTTTGCGCAAAGTAAGGAGTTTGGTCCAAGTACAGGGTCGTTAGTGGAAGCTGCAACAAAGCGTGATATTCCTTACATACGCCTAAATGAACACTCATTGGTGCAGTTTGGGCATGGTAAGTACCAAAAACGTATTCAAGCAACAATTACAAGCGAAACTAAGCATATTGCGGTTGAGATTTCATGTGATAAAGCGCAAACCAATACTATCTTAAATGGTTTGGGGTTACCCGTGCCCAAGCAAAGAACTATACGTTATGAAAGCGATGCCATTTCAGTGGCAAAACATTTAGGTTACCCACTTGTGGTTAAGCCATTGGATGGTAATCATGGGAGAGGAATTACAATTAATATTCAGGATGAAGAAACTTTGAAAAAAGCTTACGCCGTTGCTAAAGAGCATGGTCGTTGGGTAATTGTGGAGCAGTATGTTGAGGGTTTTGACCATAGGATGTTAGTTGTTAATGGTAAGCTTGTAGCCGTGGCAAAACGTGTACCAGGACATATTGTTGGTGATGGTAAGCATAGCATTACTGAGCTTGTGGATATTGTAAATGAAGACCCAAGACGTGGTGTGGGACATGAAAAAGTATTAACACGTTTAGAACTTGATCATCAAGCATTGATGCTACTTGAAAAAGCAGGCTTAAATGTAGAGAGTGTTTTAGCAGAAGGGGAGACTTTCTATTTACGTAAAACGGCAAATCTATCAACAGGTGGTACAGCAATTGATATGACGGATGTTGTGCATCCAGACAACCGTGAAATGGCTGAGCGTGCAGTTACTGCTATTGGTTTGGATGTTGGTGGCGTTGACTTTTTATCACCTGATATTACTCAATCTTATCAAGAAGTAGGTGGAGCAATTTGTGAAGTTAATGCTGCTCCTGGTTTTAGAATGCATGTTTCTCCAAGTGAAGGTCAATCTAGAGATGTTGCTGGTGCTGTGATGGATATGCTGTTTCCTAATACAGAATGTGCACGAATTCCAATTGCTGCAATTACAGGTACCAATGGTAAAACAACAACAACGCGTATGGTAGCACACATGTGGAAAATTGCAGGCAAATCTGTTGGCTTTACAACAACAGATGGAGTTTACGTTAATGGCAAGCAAACAGTTGCAGGTGATATGACAGGGCCTAGATCAGCACAAATGATATTAAGGGATCCTGCCGTAGAGGTTGCAGTGTTTGAAACCGCGCGCGGTGGCTTATTAAGAAGTGGCTTAGGATATGATTATTGTAACGTTGGTGCTTGTATCAATATTTCTGAAGATCATATGGGGTTAAAGGGCGTTAATACACTAGAGGAGCTTGCTGATGTCAAGCGAATCGTTACCGATGCTGCTCATGATGTAGCTGTATTTAATGCAGATGACCCACATTGTTTACGATTATCTGCTTATACAAATGCACAGCACATCATGTATGTAACGATGAATCCAGAGCATGGTTTAGTGAAAGAACATATTCGCACAGGTGGGAAAGCGGTTGTCATAGAGAAAGGTGTCAATGGTGATATGATTACAATTTTTGATAATCACATTCATATGCCTGTATTATGGACACATTTGATTCCAGCAACAATGGAAGGTCGTGCTATTCATAACGTACAAAACGCGATGTTTGCAGTAGCAATTGCTTATAGCATGAATATGAGCTTAGATGACATTAAAAATGGCTTACGCACATTCACTACTTCATTTTACCAAGCACCAGGCAGAATGAATTGGTTTGATGAGCATCCATTTAAAGTATTGTTGGATTATGCACACAATCCTGTAGCAGTTGAAGCAATAGGTAAATTAGTTGAGAAAATTGAGGTAAAAGGTTTTAAAACTTGTGTAATTGCGGCACCTGGAGATAGGCGAGACCAGGATGTGTTGAATCTGGCAAAAGCAGCAGCAACTTATTTTGATCGTTTTATTTGTAAGCAAGATAATGGATTAAGAGGGCGAGAGTATGGTGAAATTCCGTGTTTATTAAAGCAAGGATTGTTAGAAGCAGGTGTAGCAAGTCAAAATATAGAAATTATTGAAGAAGAAGCTCAAGCAGTTGATACGGCACTTAATCATGCCAAAGCAGATGATCTAGTTGTGATTTTTGCCGATGACATTAAAAAAACCTGGAAACAGATCATTCACTTTAATAAGCTAGAGTCAGCATTAGGGGAGATCCCACAACAAGTAAACAAGCATGCCATTACGTTATCTCAAAGTCATGGGTTGGCAAAAGAGATCGTTGAAATGATGCAAGCAGGGATTATTGCCGATGAGCGCGGTGTGCGAATTGCTGTGCATGCTGATGAAGATGCAGACTAAAAAGGGTAAATGTTATGATTGATCTACCAGAAGGGTATTCTCGTCGCTTAGTGGGACCAAACCTTTTTTTCAGCGAAACAGGGACGGTGTTAGATATTCCATTAAAGTCACATCAGCAAGAGTTGGTTAACATCTGGCAGAATGTGTGTAAGCGTGTTTTAACTGAACTTAATTGGGGAGAGTATAAGCTTGCTTATAAAATCTATAATGGTGGTTTACGCCTAGCATTTACCGCACCTGTCGATATTCTTTTAGCTGCCTGCGATGTGATTGATTATACCTGGAAAGAAGCTTGTTATAGATTTTTGCATAAACAGGAATTCGTTGTTTGCAAAGAGGCTAAGGATGTTTTGCAAAAAATGATCAAAGCAGAACAAAATCCAGCCTATCGCGTACTTTATGCCAAAGCTAAAACACATGGAGTGAATGTTTTTCGAGATGGTGATGAAGCTTATGTTGGCTCTGGCGTCGGTAGATATAAAGTATCTTTATTAACGGATGATTATTTATCTATTCCTTGGCAAGATGTATATGATGTGCCAGCAGTGATTGTCACTGGAACAAATGGCAAAACAACAACGGTGAGGTTAACCTATTACATTTGCCAACAAGCAGGAAAGTTAACAGGTTATGCTTCAACAGATTGGGTAGTGATTAATGATCAGATCATAGGTAAAGGTGATTATTCAGGACCAACAGGACATCAATTTGTTTTAACCAATCCTCAAGTGGAGATAGCCGTGTTAGAATCAGCACGAGGTGGTCTATTAAAGCGTGGACTTATTGAAACTCAAGTTAAAGCTGCTACGATTACGAATGTATCACCTGATCATATGGGTGAAGATGGTGTTGAAACACTTCAGGACCTTATTGAAGCAAAATGTATCGTTTATCGAGGATTAGCAGGTGAAAACGCATATGCTGTGATCAATCTGGATGACGTTCATTTAGCAAGTTTAGTCAATGTGATTAAAAAACCTAATAAAATTCTGATTAGTAAAAACCCAATTGAAGTATCCCAATTAGGTACTTTATCGGATAAGGATAAAGCTTGTTACGTTAAAAATAACGTATTTATTTGGTGGGAAAACTATAAAGAGCATATACTTGTTAAGCTAACAGATATTCCACTGACCATTAATGGTGCGGCTAAACACAACATTGAGAATACATTGCATGCGATTGCTTTAGCTTATGCACTGGGTATATCTTTAGATGATATTGGACATGCGCTTACAACTTATAAGAACGATATAAATCAAAATCAAGGCAGAGCAAATATCTATAAGCTTCAATCTGGAGCAACGGTTATTGTTGATTTTGCTCATAACCCAGCAGGTTTAGATGCAATTTTATCTCTTGCACGTCACTACTGTAACAAAGACTCAAGGCTTTCATTAATGCTTGGTACAACAGGAGATAGGATTAACTTAATTGATGATTGTTCAAGGGTAGTTGTGCAATATCAACCAAGCCAGATTTTTATTAAAGAGCTCAAAAAATATTTACGTGGTGCAAAGTTAGGAGAAATTCCTCAAAAAGTAGCAGTATCCTTAGCTCATTTTGGCATAAAACAAGATACAATCTTTTTTGTTGAAGATGAGCTATCTGGTGCAAAACAAGCATTACAAAATTTACAATCAGATGATGTATGTGTGCTTTGCTGTCATGATCAGATCACACCAGTAACAGATTTGGTAAAAACATTTTGCTAATAAACCCTAAGCAAATAGGAGGTATAAAGGTGCCAGCACCGACAGTTTCAGGTATTCATAGAGGTTATATTATTCCAATTGGTGGTCGAGAAGATAAATTTACTTCTTCTAAAGTGCTGACAAGGTTTATTGAGTTAAGTGGTGGTGAAGATGCGTATATTGTGATTATCCCAACAGCATCTAAGTTACTAGATACTGGGAGTGAATACGTTAAAATTTTTAATAACCTTGGGGTTAAAAATGCAATCAGTTTAGAAATTCAAAATCGTGCAGATACTGATAAAGAAGCGTATTTGGCTCATTTTGAAAAAGCAACAGGCATTTTTATGACAGGTGGTAATCAGCTCTTGTTATCTACGATTTTGGGTGGGACTAAAGTGGCGCAATTGATTCGTCGATGTAATGCCAAAGGAGTTCATGTTGCAGGCACCTCAGCAGGAGCGGCGTTTATTTCTGAGCATATGATTGTAGGAGGGGCAAATGGATTTATGCCACGTTATAATATGGTTAATATGGCACCAGGGCTAGGATTGACCAATAAGATTTTAGTAGATCAACACTTCTCACAACGTGATCGGTTAGGGCGTTTATTAACAGCGCTTTCCTATAATCCATTTGTGACCGGTGTTGGCATCGATGAGGATACAGGTGCGTTTTTGGCACATGATGGTGTGATTGAAGTTGTTGGTAGTGGGGCATTGACCATTATTGATATGTCCCATATTGAACACTCTTCTATGCCAGATGCACGTGATAATGATCCAATTAGTTTAGTTGGCATCCGCATGCACTTACTATTAGAAGGCAGTAAGTATGATGCCAACGTACATGAAGTAAGGGTGATATGATGCAAAGAATCATTATTCATGGAGGCTGTGGCGCAAGAGAAGATTACAACACAAGGTTTCAAGATTACCACAATCATTTATTAACAATTATCAAACAAGCCTATTCATTTTTACAAAAAAGTGATGATGCATTAAAAACTGCGGTATTTACAGCAAAGTGTTTAGAAGATGTTCCCATTTTCAATGCAGGAACTGGTTCAAGGTTACAGCAAGATGGTCAAGTGCGCATGTCAGCTTCGATTATGGATAGCTGCTTAGGCAAATTTGCAGCAGTCATCAATATTCAAGATATTCAATATCCAAGTGAAGTAGCAGCATCACTTTTGACTCATCAGCATAGTATTCTAGCAGCAAATGAAGCAACATATTATGCACGCCATCGTTTAAAAATGCCCAAGTATAATCCAATTACTGAGCATCGTTACCAAGAATATCTTGAGCTTAAAAAAGGATTAACTGGCACGATTGGTGTGGTGGTGCTTGATCATTCGAATAATATTGTTGCCTTAACTTCCACAGGAGGGGCTGGTTTTGAAGTTCCAGGGCGTGTTGGTGATAGCCCAACGATAGCAGGTAATTATGCTTCAAAAATAATGGGCATATCTTGTACAGGGATTGGTGAGCAAATCATCAATGAAGCGGTTGCTGCTAAAGTACATACCCGTGTAAGAGATGGGATGAGCTTGCAACAGGCAGTCGATAAAAGCATTAAGGAAAGTGATGCACTTGATGATTATGTTGGATTAATTGCACTGGATAATAAAGGGAATTTTGCAACAGGCTCAACTTCAGTTGCACAAACGCTGTACGCCTATCATGATAGTAGGTGTGCTTGTACTTTTTATCAATAGGGGACAAGACGTTAGCTTTCACTTTTTTTGTATTAAACAATAATAAAATCCATCTCCCGCTCGTGTTTTTGGGAAGAGTTGATAACCATGTTGTTGCTTTGCCTTAAAATTTAAAATTGGAATATCTAATATATAGGCATCTAAATGATTTTGTAAAAAGCTATTGATTTGTTTATCATTTTCTTCAGGTAAAATAGAGCAGGTTGCATAAAGCATAAGCCCATTGGGTTTTAAGTATTGCCATAGGTTATTTAAAATCGCTTTTTGTGTTTCAACGATGCTTTTGACTTCTTCTGGTGTACGTAAAACCTTAATATCAGGATGGCGACGAATAACACCTGTGGCACTGCATGGTGCGTCAATAAGTATCTTATCAAATTGCGAGTTTTGAGGGAGGGCTTGTGTTGCATTATGTAGTAGAAAGGTGATATTTAACTTCAGCTGTTGCAAGCGTTTAATATTTTCTTTTATACGTGGAAAGCGCTTTTGATTATTATCCATAATGGTCAGTTGGATATCTGGACAATATTCAAGTAGATGAGTGCTTTTCCCGCCAGGAGCTGCACAAGCATCCAATACTTTTTCATTTGGTTTGGGTTGTAGGATATGTGCGGCATATTGTGCTGATAAATCTTGAACGGTATAAAACCCTTCATCAAATAACGGTAATTCGTCTATATTACAGGCTTGTTGTAGATAAATACAATAAGGTAGATCGGTGATATGATATTCAATGCCTTGTTGTTTCAATGTGGTTAATAATTCTGTTTGGTTTTTTTGTTGATTTAGACGTAAAAACATAGGTGCTTGCTTATTACTCTCGTCAATAAGACATTTTATATCATAAGGGTAGTGTTTTTTAAGTTTCCCATATAACCAATCAGGGATCTCAGGAAAACCTATCATAGGTGGTAGAACTGTTGAATCAAGTGCAACCTTACGTAAAAGAGCATTGATAAAGCCTTTAGCGTTTTCAAGATTTAATTCTTGGCAAGCCTCAACCGTCTCATGAATAAGTGCATGTTTGGCTTTATTCATAAACAAAAGTTGATATAAGCCGACCATGCTAATTAAGCGTATTTTAGCTTTTGTTTTACTTTTTGCTAATCGATCAACACAAGCATCTAGGTAAAAGAAATGACGAAAAACGCCATAGCATAAAACATAAACTAAGCGTGTATTTTGTCGGTCTAGATTGTAAGCTTTAAGCAGTTGATCAAGATGAATAAGTGATTCTTTATGTTGTACGATTTGGTGAATAATATGACAGGCAATAGCACGCGGATTGTTAAGGGCTAACATATGAGTGAATGTCTTTAGGCTTCGCTATTAGCAGGCATTAAATGTGGCGCTAAGAATTTTGTCAATTTGGAGACAATTCGTGGATTTCCTGCAATTAAGCGACCATCATCTAAGAAGTTTACCCCACCATCTAAACCACAAAGCATTCCACCTGCTTCTTTGATAATTAAAGCTGCACCTGCTGTATCCCAGATCTTGGCATCACGTGAAGTCCAAACGGCATCTAAGTAGCCAGCTGCAACATAGCACATATCAAGGGCAAGAGAGCCAGAATAACGAAGTCCTGAAATTTCTTTATGTAAATCTAATACTGCCTCAGGATAGCTAGGTGCGAACACTTTTTTACTAAACTTCAATGCACCTGAGAACAAGCAACCAGTGAAGTCTTTACGATTAGCAACTCGGATACGCTGACCGTTTAATTGTGCGCCAGAGCCTTTTGTTGCAGTAAACAGTTGATCCAAATAAGGATTGTAAACAACTGCAAGCTCAGTTTTGCCACGAAACTGCATGGCGATTGATACGCAATGGTGTGGGATCCGATGTATAAAGTTGTTGGTGCCATCAATTGGGTCAATAATCCACGTGTGATCGCTGTTTTTTTTCCCAAATTCTCCTGATTCTTCAGTAATGTAATATTGATCAGGAAAAGCTCTTTGCAAAATATCAACAATGGCTTTTTCTACTTCAACGTCGACATTAGTAACATAGTTGTTATGTGATTTAGTTTGTATTTGAACATTTTGCATATTTTCACTGGCATTTAGAATCATGCGACCTGCTTTGCGCGCAGCTTTTACTGCAACATTCATCATTGGATGCATTGGCAATACCTTTTGGTTTTTTGCTCTCATAAAAAATTAGTTGTGTATAATAGCTTATTTATGAATAAGGTGATAGGTTCAATTTTAAAGATGTTGAATAAAATACGGATTGTATTAATTGAGACCTCACATACTGGCAATATTGGTAGTAGTGCGCGAGCAATGTTGAATATGCAAATTAATGAACTTTATTTAGTTAAGCCAAAATATTTGCCAGATGAACAGGCATTGGCAAGTGCAGCACACGCAATGGATGTGGTTAACAATGCCAAAATTGTATCAACACTTATCGAAGCATTAGATGGAGTGGATTTAGTAATTGGTACCAGTGCCAGGACAAGACGTATGGATCTGCCAATGTTAAGCGCACAAGATGCCAGCAAAGAAGCACTCAGCTATGCCAAAAAAGGATTAAATGTAGCAATTTTATTTGGGCGAGAACGCACAGGACTTTTTAATAATGAATTATTGATGTGTCATTTGCATGCCTATATTCCCAGTAATGAACACTATACTTCGCTTAACCTGGCTCAAGCAGTACAAATTATTTGTTATGAATTGCATAAACAGTTTAAAGAACAGGATGAGGCACAACTTTTACCAAAGCAAAGTCACATTCAAGATAAAGCTTCCATAAAAGACGTACAAGCATTTTATACCCAGTTGGAGCAAAAGCTGATTGAAGTGGGATTTTTAAATCCAGACAAACCAGGACAAGTTGTTGATAGGTTAAAGCGCTTATTTCAACGTGCGCAGTTAGAGTCACAAGAAATCAAAATATTACGTGGGTTCTTGAGTCAAATTAAAGGGGGAAAAAAATGATCATCGTTGGTGTGGATGAAGCAGGTCGAGGTCCATTAGTTGGTTCGGTGGTGGCAGCTGCTGTAATATTAGATGAAAAAAGACCTATTCTTGGTTTGACAGATTCTAAGCAATTAACAGAAAAAAAGCGTAAAGCTTTATATGAAGAAATCATGACAAATGCAAAAGCCTATGCTATTGCTGAGTGTACCGCCAGCGAGATAGATAAGCTTAATATCTTACAAGCAAGTTTATTGGCGATGCATCGTGCGGTAGCAAAAATCGAAACAGATTTTCATAGAGTACTAGTGGATGGCAATCATTTACCCATTTGGTCGTTTGAGTCAGAGGCGATTGTCAAAGGAGATAGTAAAATTCAAGCAATCAGTGCTGCATCAATTTTGGCTAAGGTTTATCGTGACCAACAAATGATTGCGCTTGATCAACATTATCCTATGTATCAATTTGCTAAGCATAAGGGATATCCAACCAAGTTACATATGGAAATGCTCCAAAAGTATGGTGTGCTTTCTGAACATCGTAAAAGCTTCTCTCCTGTAGCAAAGCTAATGATAGGTCAAAGTAATTGATCTATGATATGCATTACAGTTTACAGATATAAGTTAGGTGACCAGAGAATAGAGTATTAATCTACCTGCCAAAATGGAAATCGAAGTTTAATCAATTGATGCTTACGCTTTACCAACTTAATGATAAAGGACTAATGACAGATTTTATGTTTGATTGTTTAGATCAGTGGTTAATAGAAATCATGAGCGAAAAAGAATAAAAATCAGGACACTAAAAATGAGAATATGTTTTATTATGTACCCTTGGGAGCGTGTTGAGGCTCAAATGGATTCAACTTTACGCTTGATTCATGAGTGTGTCAAAAGAGGGCACATGGTTGCATTGACAACTCCAAATAACCTTACAATTCGTAATAGCGTTGCTCAAGCCTACGTTGACGTTTTTACTAAAGAAACAAAGGTAACTAATAATTTTGTTTCCTTTTATAAAAACGCCAAATTTAAGCGCTGCCAATTGCCATTGTCAGGGTTTGATATGATTTTTATGCGCGATAATCCACCGCTGGACACTTTGGCTTTAAACTTCTTAGATTCGGTAGACTCACATACTTTTATCATGAATAGCCTAAATGGCTTAAGGATTGCTAATAACAAGCTTTATACATCATCCTTCAACGATCACGAAAACCGTTTTATTCCAGTGACACACGCTTCAAAAAACCGTGAGTATTTACAGCGTGTTTTAGCAGAGTCTCCTGGAGATAGAATGATTTTAAAACCTCTAAATGGTTTTGGTGGTGAAGGTGTGATCATCGTTGAGAAAAAAGCAGCATCTAACTTTAGATCATTGTTAGATTTTTATATAGGGAATAAAAATTCAAAAGGCAATTACGTTATTTTGCAAGAGTATGTAGAAGGAGCAGATCAAGGTGATGTGCGTATTTTGATGTTAAATGGTGAACCAATTGGTGCGATGCGGCGTATTCCCGCAAAAGGTGATATTCGCTCTAATGTTCATGCAGGTGGCTATGTTAAAAAGCATGTGCTAAGCAAAGACGAAAAAACGTTATGCAAATTTATTGGTCCTAAGCTTGTGGAAGATGGCTTATATTTTGTTGGTATTGATGTCATCAATGGTAAGCTTATTGAAGTTAATGTTCAAAGCCCAGGTGGAATTTCAAGGATTAATACGTTAAACAAAGTAAAACTACAAGAAAAAGTGATCGATTTTATAGAAAATATTGTTATTACACGTAGAAACTTAATTGAGCATAAGAAATTATTAACTAAGGTAATCGATGATGCAAACTCTATCAACTAAAGAGATTGTGGCTAAAATCAAAGCGCATGAATGTTTTAAAGCAAAAGTTGATCATGGTGGGTTTAGTATTGCAATTTGCAATTATGTGCCATTCGTTGCCACCGCCATTCATGCAGGAGAGCATTTAGATAAAACTTTAGAACAGAATTGTGCATTATCTAAAGTCGAGCGCTACTACGAGGAAGACCCTTTTACAGAATTATTTTATTAGCGATTTACCCATTACATTGATTGGTCATGATTCTCGCTATGCTTATGATTTAAATCGTATCCCAGGGTCATGTATTTATGAGCGTGCTTGGGAAAAAGCTGTGTGGAAAAGACCATTAACAAACAAAGTGATCACTAAACTTCAAACACAACATCAAAGCTATTATCAAGTTTTAAATGCGCTTGTCGAAACCTTAGAACAGCAGTATAAAAAATGCTGTGTGTTTGATGTGCATAGCTACAATTATCAACGGATTTGTGACACGCTTTCGCCTGTATTTAATATTGGTACGCATTTTATTAATAAGGGTAAATGGCAAAAATGTTTAACTCAGTTTAATCAGCTGCTTATTTCAGAAATGAATATTCATAATATCGATGTTAATGTTGAGTGCGATTTAGTGTTTTATGGGCGTGGTTATCAAGCACAGTTTATTCGTGAACATTTTAGTGACACTTTACTGATTCCATTAGAGATTAAAAAAGTTTATATGGATGAGCTTACAGGTGAACCTTCCCCACTTATGATTGAGGCAATTGCTCAAGGTTTGCAAAGCGTTATTTATAGGTTTATAAGTACATTTAAGCAGGTAAAACTTAAAGCTAAAAGACAGCAAAGCATCGTCGATAAAACATTATTAGAGTTTGATCGCTGCTTGTTTCAGTTATCGCGTAAAATTGATATATTAAATTATGTCAATCCCATTAATTTTCATGCTGAAGAGAAGAAGTTTTTTCAAAAGCGTGGCAACTATGAACCTAAATTTCGTTATCGTCAACTTAAAATTAATCCGTTTGAATTTAGGGAAAAGCTTTATCATTTACCAATTAATCGAGTCAGCTCGCCTACATTAAGGCAGCTTTACACTGAAGTAATTGATGCGCTTGCGCTAGATATGGATCTATTAACGAGTATCAGTAAGGATGAGTTTTTTTATAACAGCCTGCGTATTTATGGCGAACCCAGCAATCGTGATATTGCCAATGCAACCTTCTTATTACATGCCCCTGATATAGAAGACAAAACGAAACAGCCAACGCTTGCAGGTGATTCCATCATTCAATTGTTTCAAGAAGTCATACATCAATATGGTATTGATTTTACGGTTAAATTAAGTGATCAAATGATTGCTAAGGCAATGGTGGATAATAATAAGCGTGAAGTGGTGATTAATAAAAATGCAAATTTTACTGACAAAGAGTTGTAAGCACTTATTCACCACGAAGTAGGAGTCCATGCCTTAACTACTATTAATTCTGAAGCTCAACCTTTATCATTGTTGCGCTTGGGTCTACCAAATAATACTCACACTCAGGAAGGCTTGGCAATATTCAGCGAGTACCTTTCTGGAAATTTAACCATTAAGCGTCTACATGAATTAGCATTACGGGTGATTGCTGTAGAACATATGATTAAGCATATGGAGTTTGCCAAGACTTATCATTACATGCGCTCTATCTGTGCTTTGGAAGCACATGCTTGTTTTTGCCTAGTAGCGCGAGTCTATCGAGGAGGGGGCTTTAGCAAAGACTTTTTGTATTTAAGTGGGTTACGCGAGGTCATTCAAGCTTATCATACAGTGGATATCAGTCTTTTATTTACGGGTAAAACTTCACTTAAGCATTTAGATAGCTTAAAGAAAATTCAACAAGAAGGTTATTTGATGAAGCCTAAGTTGATTCCACTTAGCTTTCAATCACCAATGATCAAAGAAGATGATGCTATTATTCGTTACTTAATGCAGTCGATTAAATAGTTGTCCCTGAAAAACAACACAAACAGTTTAATATTCCAACATAGATATTTTGTTTGAAGAAATGACATAATTACCAAAAACTTTCCTAAGCACCCTGCTTATATTTGTGACAAGCATTTTGTTCTTAGAGCGTTTGACGATAAGTCTTTTATTACATTATGAACATGGTGAAAATCGGTATAAATTGAAGCTTTGTTGTAAGAACTTTTAGTGCCCACAAATACAGATATAAATGCGTTGTCTAACATTTCAAAATCATTCATATCATTACCGAAACATACAGAACGAGAAACGTCAATATTGCACTCTTCTAAAGCGACCAGCTTGTTATTTTTAGTTGGGGTGATATCAAAAAAAACTCTCTTGAGTGTGATGATTTAAACTATACAATATATTCTGTTTATTTAGATATTTTATTAATTTGTTTTTAAACTTATTCTCTAAAATTAATAGCTTTGTTACCCCCTTACTTATCAATTTTTTCTCACTAAGTTCGTAATTACTTAATGACCTTATATAATCATGAAACATATGTTTTTTTTCTGATAAAGAAAAGAACCAATCACTATCAAGGACATAGGGCATATCATTGTTCTTAATAAACTCTATTACCCTTATTATCTGTTCTTTCTTAAAATAACGAGTTTTACCAAAACTACCATCTTTATAATGAATTCCGCCATTGCAGCCGATCAGCAAACTTTTATGTAATGAGCTATCAATTAAAGGCAACATATCCCGAATCGGTCTGGCAGATGCAAAAATGACATTTCTTGTTTTTGATAATTCCAATATCGCTTTTTCGATATTAGGATCAATATATCTTCCGTTGTTACATATTGTGCCATCAATATCAAACACAAAATTCATATCTTTATCCTATCATAAATTTTTTAATTTTCTGATAACCAATATTTTCTTCAAATTCTATATCCAACATAGACTTTCCCGTCAAAGCCTTATTATTTTTTATAAAGTCAATAAAATTTTCACCCAACTTATTTGTTATTTTTGAGCCTGGGCAAAAATAATTATCAACTCCAAATGAGAAGTGTTTTACTTTTAAATTATCTGTATTGGCAAAGTTCACGTTAATGAAGCAAGATGTTTACTTATCTTTGGCAGTTTGGACAATAAAAAGTTGTACGTTGAGCCAGTGTTATTGCTTTAATTGCAGTGTGGCAAATTACACAAGGTTTGTCTTTTTGACCATAGACTTTTAGTTTTTGTGCAAAATAGCCAGGTTTGCCTGTTGCATTTTTATAATCCTTTAAGGTTGTACCACCTTGAGTGATCGCATCCGCCAAGGTGGTTTTTATTGCATTAATCAATTGATGGTGCTCTTTTATTGTCAGTATATTACTGGCTTTTTGAGGATGAAGCTGTGCTAAGAATAAGCTTTCACAGGCGTAAATATTACCAATACCAACCACGATTTTATTATCCATAATTGAAGATTTTATCGGTTGTTTGCGCGATTTTAATGCGTTGACAAGATACTTTGGAGTAAATACATCACTCAGTGGTTCTAAGCCATAATGATTAAAACATCTATGCTGAAGTGGATCATCGCTTGTGATATGCCAATAACCAAATCTCCTAGGGTCGTGATAAAAAAGGGTAGTATTATCGTTAAGTTTCAGCACGATATGGTTATGTTTTTGAAGCTTATAGCAATCTGTATCAACAATTTGCAATGAGCCAGACATCCCCAGATGAATAATAAGCGTATAATTAGCTAACTTGACAATTAAATGCTTACCACGGCGCTCAAAGTTAAGAATCACTTGACCTTTTAGCTTTTGACAGAGTGTAGGATCAAGTGGATAACGCAACTTTTGACAATAGATACCAGCCTCAACAATGGTTTTATTGATGCAGTATTGGTTTAAGCCATTTTTGATGGTTTCAACTTCGGGTAGCTCTGGCATAATGAAATATTTAAAGTAAATAAAAATAAATGCTAATGGCTTTTTCGCTAAATGGAAAGGATGATCAAAGTCAAAAAAGCTGTAAAGTGGTTTGTGATGAGTATACAATAAGCACGCAATTTTTTGTAAAAAGATAAAAATCAATATGCAGTTAACTGAAATTACCTTAGTAAAGAAGATCAAAAACTATCATGTACGTAGCATTTTTTACAGCAATGAGATTGAGCATTTAGATCAATCAAAATTAAATGCCCAAGGCTGTAGTTTAGTGCAATGTAAACAAAGACTTGCCTTATACAGTAAGCATCAATTGATGGCAGTGAGAGTGTCAGCGTTAAGTATAGAAGAGATTGTAATACACGGATTAGAAAAAGTTATTATTGAATTTCTCGAGCATCTATATCAAGAGAAAGAAGTGTTTAAATTTGTCCAATGCCAAGAAGCTTTTCGCTTATGTCACGGCGATCATGATGGTTTACCTGGTATTACGATTGACTGCTATGGTGCAGTCAACGTTGTGCAGTCTAGCGCTGCAAGTGCAGATTTATTAATGCCTTTTGTTATTAAAGCACTTAGTCAGTTAATGCCAGCAGTTGCTGTTTTTGAGCGCAGCACTGGTCAAGTACGTGAGCAAGAAGGTTTGCAAAGTATTGTACAATGGCAGTATTTACAAGCTGAATCAATACAAACAACTAAACTTGCTGGTAATAACTTGAGCTTTGATTTAGTGCATGGACAGAAAACGGGTCTATTTATCGACCAAAGATGTAACTTAATTGCTTTTCAAGACTATCTCACCGAGCAGCTGTCATCAATGCTAGATGTTTGTTGCTATATGGGTGCATGGAGTGTTACAGCTTCACAACAGTTAAAAGTTTTTACCTTGATTGATCAAAGCGAAAAAGCACTTAATATGGCAAAACACAACATTGAGCAAGCAGCAAGTGGTAAAGTCATTACTTTATTGCATGGTGATATGTTTGAAGCACTTAAATCATTGACTACCATGAATAGGTACTATGATGTTGTGGTTGCTGACCCGCCTGCTTTTGCTAAATCTAAAAAGCATTTAGCAGAGGCGATACGTGCATATCAGCGACTGTATCGGTTGAGCTTAGCATGTCTCAATAAAGGGGGGTTGTTTATCGCGTGTAGTTGTAGTCGCCACTTAACAGAAGAGCTATTTTTTGAAATCATTCAGTCGTTAGGTGTTAATATGATTTTACTCCATAAGGGCTACTCATCCCCTTGTCATACTCAGTCAGTGCAAGTCGACTACCATGATTATTTAAAGTGTTATATTTTTAAATTGCGATAGAAGTTCAATTGAGTGCGGCTTAGGCATGTCAAGCGCTGATCAAAAGGATAATTGTTAATAACGCTTAATCTAGCGTTAACAAGGCTTGTATTGTGATGTCTTTGAGCTGATTGAGCGTTTTAAGATCCGTATTTAAAGGCGGTAACCAATAAATCGTATTGCCCAATGGTCGAAGAAATGCTCCTAATTGCACAGCCTTTTGGTAGACTTGATAACCTTGGCGTGGATGAGATGGGTTTTTAATATCAGCAGCAACCACTGCACCTAAATGGCGAATGTTGTGCAAAGCTTGAGTTTTATCGGCCACTTCATATAAGTTACGAGCAAGTGTAGGTGCAAGTGTATGATTAACGTAATCTAAAATCTGTTCATTCTCAAATGTTTCTAAGGTTGCTAAGGCAACTGCACAAGCAAGCGTATTTCCACTATGGGTATGTGAGTGCATAAAAGCTTTTTGAGTTTTATAATCATCATAAAATAATGCATAAATAAAATCATGAGTTAGACAAACACTTAATGGTAGCATGCCAGAAGTGAGTCCTTTGGATAAGCAAATAAAATCAGCTGTTATATTGGCATATTGACATGCTAACATTTTGCCTGTGCGACCGATGCCAGTCATGATTTCATCAGCAATAAGATAAACGTCATTTTCTTTGCACCACTGTGAGAGGTAAGATAAATAATCTTTGCTATAGATGAGCATTCCACCTGCGCCTTGAATTAAAGGTTCAATAATGATGGCATTAAGCTTATCTTTAATCATTTCTAGTTGTGTCTGTGTTTGAAACCAGTGTTCTTTAGCATCATGCCAAAGTATGTCTTTTTTACCACTAACGTAGGGTATAGCAGTTAAAAAAGTGCAATCAAATAATAAACTTTGGTATGGTTTTTTATATAAACCTGAGTCACTGACGCTTAACGTTGCACAAGTTTCACCGTGATAACTATTCCGCAACGCAGCAAATTGAGTCTTCTTTGTTTGACCACGTATTATTCTGGCATGAATACTCATTTTAAGAGCTATTTCCACTGCACAAGAACCATCACTGGCAAACAAGACTTTATCAGTTCGAGTAAGTGTGCAAAGCTTTTTTGTAAATTTTTCAATAGTTGGATTGGTGGTATTAGCTAGAATGGTATGCTCAAGTAAGTTCAATTGAGTGATTAAAGCTGCCTGGAGTTGTGGATGATTGTGTCCTAAAGACTTACACCACCAGCTGGAAATAGCATCGATAATTGCTTTATTATTGTGATAAACAAAGTTTCCTTTTGCTTGGGTAATATTAAGTGGGTTAAAGCTTTCATAGTCCTTCATTTGGGAGCAAGGGTGCCATAGATGAGTTGAGTACATTTGTAAACTTCTTTAAAAATAAAAGTTGACTGAGTTGAAAAGTATACGTAGATTGTTGGCGCATAGGAAGCAGTATTAGGAAAGCCATGCAAAATATAACGCTAGAATATGCCAAAACCTTGTATAGTAAGCCATTTAATGCACTTTTGTTTGAAGCTCAAACCGTGCACAGAATGCATTTTAGAGATGAAATGGAATTATGCACATTACTGAGTATTAAAACAGGTAGTTGCCCTGAAGATTGTAGATATTGCCCACAAAGCGCACATTATAACGTTGACATCAAAAAAGAAAAACTTATGGATGTTGAGCTTATTATCCCTCAAGTAGTAAAAGCAAAAGCATTGGGTGCCAAGCGTTTTTGTATGGGAGCAGCATGGCGTAACCCTCCACTAAAAGCGATGCCAAAACTCATAGAAATCATTCAAGCTGTTAAGGAGCAAGGCCTAGAAACCTGTATGACCTTAGGGATGTTGAGTAAAGAACAAGCTCAGATGTTAGCAGAGGCTGGCCTTGATTATTATAACCATAATTTGGATACATCAGAAAACTATTATAAATACATTATCACGACCAGAGATTATCAATCACGCTTGGATACATTGCAAAAGGTTGCAGAGGCAGGTATGAAAGTTTGCTGTGGTGGGATCCTTGGTATGGGTGAAAGCATAGAAGATCGATTGCAAATGTTAGTGACTTTGGCAAATCTTAAAACACCTCCTGCCAGTGTCCCTATTAATCAACTTATTCCTGTGCCTGGTACGCCACTTGGTAATAAACTGAATAAAATACAAGTCAAAACGTTTGACTTTGTACGTACAATTGCAGTGGCGAGAATTTTGCTCCCAACTTCAAAAATTCGTTTATCGGCTGGACGTTCACAGATGAGTGATGAAATGCAATCGTTAGCATTTTTAGCAGGAGCAAATTCGATTTTTTATGGTGATAAGTTATTAACTGCAACTAATCCAAGTGAAGATCATGATCTGGCTTTATTAACAGAGTTGGGCTTTGAAATTGAGCAAACTACTGATAAACATTATGAATATATCAATGAAACAAGAGCAATAAATGAAGCTTGCCATTGATGTTATAGAAGAAATTAAGCTAAATGGGCTTTATCGCCAACGATTATTTTTAGAGCGAAAGGGAAAAGTTATTTTGCTTGAAGATAAAGGCTTAATTGATTTTAGTAGCAATGATTATTTAGGCTTGTCACAGCATCCATTAGTTAAAAAAGCTGCACAAAAAGCAATAGATGATTATGGCGTGGGTAGTACTTCTTCTGCAATTGTCTCAGGAACAACTCAATTAACGAAATCATTAGAAGAGGCTTTTGCTGAGTTTGTTGGTTATCCTTGTGCTTTACTGTTTAACTCAGGATATCATGCAAACCTTGCAGTTATGAATCTACTGGCAAAGCAAAAAAAAAACAATCGTTACCGACAAACTTATTCATGCTTCTATCTTAGATGGTATTTTATTAAGTCAGACTAGATTTAAGCGTTATCCACATCAAGATATCGAAGCGTTACAGAGAATCTTAACTCAAGATAAAAGCATTCAATTTTGTGTAACAGAAGGTGTTTTTAGTATGGATGGTAATATTTCACCTTTATCTGCGATTAGAAAAAAAGCTTTACCAGTTGATAAAACACTTATCGTTGATGATGCGCACGGCTTTGGTGTATTGGGACAAAATGGTAGAGGATCGATTAATCATGCAGGTTTAACACATGAAGATATAGCACTAACAATTTTTCCTTGTGGTAAGTCGATGGGTGCAATGGGAGCAATTGTTTGTGCGGATTTAGATACGATAACGTTATTAATTCAAACAGCACGCAGTTATATCTTTAGTACAGCGTTAGCCGTTCCTATTGTAGGTGCACTCAATGCGGCGTTGTATGTACTTAAAAAAGCAGATGGTTTACGTAATAAATTATTTGAAAATATTGAATATTTTAACCATTATGCACAGTATTTGGATTTGAATGTTTACTCAACCGATGCGACACCTATTCGTAGCATTATTATTGGTGATAATGAACAAACTCAGCAGTTACAAGGGGCACTTAAAGAGCGTGGATTTTTAGTGTCTTGTATTCGTCCACCAACTGTGCCGCAAAAAACGGCAAGGTTACGCATATCATTAACGGCACTACATGATAAAAGCGATATTAAAGGGCTATTAGATGCTTTGCGTTTGTGTAGGAGTAAGTAATTTTGGATAAACAAAAATATATGAACGATAAAAAACACGTTTTCTTACCTGGTTGGGGCTTTAGCGCAAGCATATGGCAATACTTTTATCCAACATTAGTTCAGTCACAGTGTATTAACATGCCTGATTTTGATGTGGGAGATGAAAAAGAGGTGTTAGCAAAATTAGAAGAGAGTTTAGCAGGTGCTCATGTAATACATGCGTGGTCGCATAGTGGTTTGTGGCTATTAAAATTGTTAATGAAGAAAAGAATTCAACCACAAAAAATTTATTTTTATGGCTTACCCTTGGTTTGGCAGTTTCATGAGGATGCAAAAAAAGCAGCGTTTATACGTCAGTATCAGTTAAATCAAACTGCATTAGCAAATAAGTTTAATAAACTTATTTGTTTTCCAAATTTATTACAACAGATCGACTTTCCTTTAGATTTCACTCAGGATAATTATAAAAGTAACCTTAATTATCTAAGATGGATGTTTCGTTTTGATTTCGCTATCGAGCAAATACGGCTGATAGTAGCACAATACCAACACAAGATTTTATTAGCTGAGAAAGACGCTATTATCGACTCTAAAACCTTAGCGATGCAATTAGATGTTGTAATGATTAAAGGTGCAAGTCACCTTGATCTTTTACATTATGTGTGTGGAGATCGTTACATTGTATAAAGAAATAAGTCATTGTTTTAATCTTGCAAAATCAAGCTATCCACAACATGATAACGTGCAAAGACAAGTTACACTTACACTACAGCAACTGATGTACAATTATATGAAATATGCGCATTCTGTGCTTGAGCTTGGTTGTGGTAATGGCATAGATAGTTTTAAGCTTTTCAAAATACTAAATAGTAAACGTTACGATGCTATTGATTGTGCAGTTGAACTAATTACAGAGGCAAAGTGTATCAGTAAGTTGGATGCTCGTAATTTTGATAGATTAAACTTCTATTGCACAAATTTTGATTTAGATGAGATGTGGATGAAACTAGCAGGCAAGAAATATCATTTAATTTATAGTAATATGGCATTGCAATGGTCATGTGCGTTCTCGTTGCTGCTGTATCGCATCCAACAAACGTTGGAAGACAATGGTTATTTTTGCTTTTCTATTCCGTTAAAAGGGACATTTAACGAGCTTGAACAGGTGGTACGCATTAATCATTTTTATAACCATATACAAGTACTTAAAATGTTACAAAAAAATGGTTTGGTTGTAATAACAGCAAAATGTGAAAAATTCGTTGTTGCTTTTGATGATCGTATTTCTCAACTAAGGCATTTGAAGTATACAGGTGTGAATTGTTATTTAGGAGACTCTAAAGTGGAAACACTTAAGTTACGATGTTATTTACAGCAAGATGAATGTGCACAGCTAACTTATCTAACGGGATTATATATATTGAAAAAGAGAACAATATGAGTTTAGAGCTTTTGCTAACCTATAACAAAATTGGTGTTATTGGTACAGATACAGAGGTGGGGAAGACCTATGTTAGTATACATTTAATGACACAAATAAAGCAGATGGGGAAAAATGTTGCTGGATTAAAACCTATCGCATCTGGTGCTTTCTTGCAGGATGGAAAATGGGTTAATGGGGATGCGCTTTTGTTACAACAGACAGCATCCAAATCTTATGACTATGAATTAGTTAATCCAAATTTGTATAAGCCGCCAATTGCTCCACATATTGCAGCCAAGGATGTGAGCGATGAACTTAGTGTTGAGAAATTGATGATGCAGAGTTACGACGCATTTGGACAAATTGATGCTGACCTATTATTGATTGAAGGGGTGGGCGGTTTATTGACACCGTTGAACTTAAATCAAACCTGGGCAGATTATTTAAAAGCTTTAAATATTCCTGTAATACTAGTCGTAGGAATGAAGCTTGGATGTATAAATCATGCTTTATTAACTGACTATTATTTACGCCAAAATGAAATTCATTGCATTGGCTGGGTTGCTAATTGTATTCAAGCGGATATGCCAAGGTTACAAGAGAACATTGCCACTTTAACCTATATGCTAAGTGTGCCCAAAATTCTTACGGTTGATTTTCACATAAAATAAGGAGCTGTCGTAACAGCTTAAAAATTGATCTTTTGATCAAAGCAAATTGATTTCTTTATTAAAGTGCTTCTGTTATAAATAGTTCATCCCAGATGGCGTGTATTTGCTTTGCCTGTATTTGACAAGACTTAATTGTAACAATTGGATCGGTTTTATTGAGATAGCACTTAAATCCTAAATCGCGATAATAACAATAGTGATTAATTAAAGTCTGTGCAGTTGTCCATGAAATCATGTGTGCACTTTCCATAGTTTGAATAATGCGGATGCTATCACTGTAATAACAAATAGGAGGTATTTTGTGACTGTAAGCAAGTGCATAGAATTGTGCAATAAATTCAATATCGATCATACCACCAGTGCTTTGTTTTAAGTCAAATTGATTATCAGAAACTTTCAACAAGTGTTTACGCATTTTATGGCGCATATTGATAATATCTTGTTTGAGTTTTTGAATGTTGCGTTTTTGACAGATAGTTTGTGTGCGTATTATGTCAAATTTTTTTTGGATGACGATGTCACCACAAATAAAACGAGCACGTGTCAAAGCTTGATGCTCCCAAGTCCAGGCAGAGTTTTTGAGATATTGTTCATAACTTTGAATGCTAGTTGCAACAAAGCCATTTTCACCATCAGGACGCAAACGTAGGTCCACTTCATAAAGTGCTCCGTGATAGGTTTTAACTTGCATGAAATGAATAAATTTTTGGATGACGCGAACAAAAATTCGGGATGAGAGACTAGCATCTATTTTGTCATGAATAAATACAAGATCTAGATCAGAAGCAACGCTAAGCTCAAGTCCTCCAAGTTTACCATAGGCGATAATAGCTAATGAATGCTTGTAATGTGGCTGTAGATTAAAGGGTATGTCACTATGCATAAATACTTCGCGCCAAGCGCCATCAAGTGCAGCTTCGATAATAACCGTGGCAAGATAGCTAAATAAATCGCTAGACTCCATCAGTGAGATATGTCCACGTGATTCGCTAACGATAATATTGAAAATCTGTTCTACTTTAAATCGGCGCAAGCATTCTAAAAATGCTTCAATATCTTTTAAATGAATGTTCTGTAATTGGATATTGAGTTTATTGCGTAAGCTTTCTATATCCAAATAAACTTCATCATGGTGCTTGTGTGTTAGTGTGCGCTCTAATAAGAATGGATGTTCAATCAGCATGTCGATAATGCCTTGACCATAGCTTAATAACGCTAAAAAATCGCGGTATTGTTTTTGGCGCTCAGCAAGTAGAAATAAATAAGTTTGGCGTTTTGCTAAGTTACGTAAAAGCAAAAAAAGGTAAGCTAACAGATTTGGATATTCGTTTAGGGTTAATAAAAGTAAGTTTTTTATTGCAGGTTTAACTTTAATATTAAAATCATGCTGATCCAAAAAAACGTTAATTTCTTTGAGTGATTGAGTGTTTCCAGGATTTAACATATCTATAGTGAGGTTTAAGGCAGGAGAATTAAATTCAGAAGATTTAGTAGAATAGGGAGTTTGGGGTTTATTAAAATTGGTTAAGTCGTCAAATAGCTGACTGACTTCTGCACGCACGTGCTCTATTTTGTTAGACAGTGGTTGCCAATCGGTATAACCGCTTAATGAAGCAATAGCTTGCTGAGCTTGAAGTAAAGTTGGCAAGGTATGAACTTGTTGATCGTCGAGCATCTGTAGACCGTTTTCAGTATTGCGTAAGAAAACATAGTGTCGATAGAGCGTATCTTGAACTTGAGGCGTTATAATATTGGCTTTTCCAAGATTTATAAGTGCCTGGTAAAGAGATTTTGTTTGTAAGGTTTTATTTTGACCACCATAAATGAGCTGAAAACATTGACAGATAAATTCAATTTCACGAATTCCTCCTCGACCAAGCTTGATGTTGTTAGAGAGTGTACTTTGTTTCATTTCGGTTAAAATTTTATGTTTCATTTCTCTAATTGAGTCAAGCATCCGATAGTCGTGATAATGGCGATAGACAAATTGAGTAATTTCATAAGTAAGCCTTGATTTAAATGGCTCTTTAGGGTAGATGATATCTGATTTGATATAAGCATAACGCTCCCAATCACGTGCGTGATGAATAAGATATTGCTTGAAACTATCAAAATCAGATGCTAAAGGTGAACCGTCTCCAAATGGACGTAAGCGCATATCTACGCGATAGACAAAACCATCAACACTAACTTCATTAATAAGTGTAATAAGCTTTTGGCTAAGCTCGGTATAAAAGCGCAGGGGGCTATATTCGCTATCAGATTCACGTATCAAACTTATATTATTAGGATAAACAAATACTAAATCGATGTCAGATGAAAAATTCAGCTCATTGCCTCCTAATTTCCCCATAGCAATAATAGCAAGGTCAGGAGGTGTTGTTTTAAGTTTGTGTTTAATCGCTAAGGTTTGTAACAAATATTGCTGTGCATACAACAAAATAACTTTAGCGGTAAAAGAAATGATTTCGGCAATATATTCAAAATGAGCAAGCTTGTGTTGATGTTGAAAAATTATTTTAGCGTATAGCTTCTGTCTAAAAATGCGAAGCGCTTTGCCAAGTTCGTATAAATCACTTTGATAGGTGCTAAATAATACTTTAACTTGTTGATTAATGTCAGTAATCTGTTCTTTAGCATACCAATTGATATTTTTTAAAAGCTCAGGATGTTGGTTCACTATCCGTGCCAAGAAAGTACTCGTTTCAAAGCTCACAAAAAGTTGTTTGATTAAAGTCTTATCAAGTGAGTTTAGGTGAAAAAATTCGCAAAATTCAGTCAGTTGCATTTAGATTTGATTTATATTTTTTATAGTGAAATAGTACCCTTTAGCTATGCTGATAGGCAATATTTTTAGTTGTACATGTATTGGTAAGACCAAGATAGAAAAACACTAAAGCGGATTAATAAACAAATCAGGCGCACAAGGCGCCTGACAAAAAATAAGAAACTAGTATGTAAAAAAATTACATAGGAAGAGTGTACGATAATCCTAGAGAAATAGTGCTGAGACCACCTTTTAATTTTGGTGCGGCGGAATCTTGTTGGTATTTTAGCCAGTTGTATTGGTATTGAGCAAAGATATTAGCTTGACCAATTTTATAACCAACACCAGCAGCAACCACTGGATCAAAACGATTGTCATTTATAGTTGTTTTAACGCCTGCGGCTTCTACTTTTACGCCAAGCTGATTATAAGCATAGCCAGCTTTACCAAATACATTTAGTCCATCTACTCCTGGAATATAGAATTTACCAACTAAGAATAACGGAATACTTAATAAATTAGCTTTTCCGCTTACATTAGCTAGTGAGTATTTAGCAAATTGATTAGCATATTGCACACCAACTTCAGCACCAAGGCTAAACATTGGGCTAATAGCATAATCAAAGCCAGCAAATAAACCACCAGCAATATTACCGTTTTTATTATTAGCGCCAGAGTTTGGACCAAAATAATTTTGATTATTACCTATATTTTTAAAATCACCAGATGGCATTGTGTAACCAAGGTTACCACCCATAACCATACCTGTTTGAGCATTGGCTGCAAATGCAGAACCACTGATAAGTGCCGCAGCTACGATGCTTGTTGCGATTATTTTCTTCATATATACTCTCCTGTTTTTGTTTGAAAAAGCTTCAAAAGTAACTTAAACGCAATTACCAGCCAAAGCCTAATGAAATCGGGGTAGAAAAGCAAGTTTGATCATTGTTTTTTTTTGAAAAAAAACACAAAAAAGTTAATTTTTTGCCTTTTTGTAACTTCTGCGTGCAAATTAGACAGTAATAGTAGTTTTAATTTTTTCTTAAAGATTTTATTGGAAGTAAATCAATAATGTTATGAAACTGATACATAAAAACCACCAAATGAATAATTTTTTTGTTAAAATAACCATGCTTTTAAATAGCTAATTGGAATAAAATTTTTATGTGTGGTGTGGTGGGTATCCTTGGTAAAGAAGCCGTAAACCAAAAAATCTTTGACGCATTAACTATGTTGCAGCATCGTGGCCAAGATGCCGCTGGTATTTTGACATGTGATGGTTATCACATGTCCTTACGTAAGGACAAAGGTTTGGTGGTTGAGGCAATTCGTACAAGACATATGGAGCGCTTACAGGGTAACTTAGGTATTGGGCATGTGCGCTATCCAACAGCAGGCTCAGATAGTGAGTTTGAGGCACAACCTTTTTATGTGAATTCACCTTATGGTATTGCACTTGCGCATAATGGTAATCTAATTAATACGGATGAGATTCGTAAAAACTTATTAGAACATGATTTTCGTCATATTAATACCAGCTCTGATTCAGAACTTTTGTTAAATGTGCTTGCAGCAGAATTACATAAAGCGAAAGTTTCCTTGACTAATTTTTCTACGGAAATTTTCTTTAATGCCATGCGTCGAGTTTATCAGCGCTGTATTGGTGGTTATGCAGTGGTGGGAGTGATCGCTGGAGCTGGTTTATTTGCCTTTCGTGATCCTCATGGTATTCGACCGTTAGTGTTAGGCAAAAAAGAAATCAATGGTGTAATTGAGTATATGGTGGCTTCTGAAACCGTTGCGCTTGACTGTGATGGTTATGAGGTGATGGGCGACTTAAAAGCAGGAGAAGCAATTTTTATCAATCTTGATGGTCAACTTGAGCGTAAAGTGTGTGCTATGAATGCTCGTTTGTCACCTTGTATATTTGAATATGTTTATTTGGCAAGGCCTGATTCAGTCATTGATGGTGCTTCGGTTTATAGTGCACGTTTGGAAATGGGAAGAATTGCTGGAACAAATATTTTAAGGGAGTTATCTAAACATGATATTGACGTGGTAATTCCCGTACCTGATTCAGGACGCCATGCGGCACTGCCATTATCATGTGTATTAGATGTGCCATATCGTGAAGGCTTTGTCAAAAATCGCTATGTAGGACGGACATTTATTATGCCCAATCAAATTGCGCGGCAAAAATCGATTCGCAAAAAACTCAATACGATTGATCATGAATTTAAAGGTAAACATGTGCTTTTGGTCGATGACTCAATTGTGCGTGGTAATACTTCAAAGTTAATTGTAGAAATGGCAAGAAAAGCAGGCGCAAGAAAAGTTTCGATTGTGTCAACGGCTCCTGTTGTGAGATACCCAAACGTGTATGGTATTGACATGCCAACACACGAGGAGCTTGTTGGACATAATCGTAGTATTGATCAAATTGCAAAATGGATTGGTGTTGATCATTTATTTTACTTAAGTATTAATGATTTAATTCAAGCTGTTAATAAAAATGCGCCACAATTAACGCACTTTGATACATCAGTTTTTGATGGCAATTACGTTACAGGAGGTATTAATGAAGCTTATTTTGCTTGCTTATTGAATAAACGAAAAAATCAGGATACAAGTACAGTAAGGCGATTGGGATCTGTTGATATCCATAATCAAGAGTAAGCTATGGGATATTACGATCAAAGTACAATAAATACATTTTTACCGTGTAAAACGCCTCAGACTTGGATTAATAAGGCGCTTGAGCATCAGGATATTATGCTTTTAGATCATGCGCATTGTGAAAAGAAAGCTGCATCGGCTGCGATAAGCTTTATGTATCGAAAATCTACAGAGCATCCTGATTTATTGCTAAGGATGTCAAAGATTGCGCGTGAAGAACTTGTGCATTTTGAGCAAGTACTGAATATTTTGAAAAAACGTAAGATCGAATATAGATTACTAAGTGAATCACGTTATGTCAGAACGCTAAAAACACAAGTACGGACATCCGAAGAAGGACGCTTAGTTGACACACTCATTGTAGGGGCATTTATTGAAGCTAGGTCTTGTGAGCGCTTTGGTGCAATCGCCCCTTTTTTAGATAATGAGTTACAAAAATTCTATCTGGGTTTACTTGCTTCAGAGCAGCGCCACTTTACAATTTATTTGAATTTTGCACATGGTTATGCCAGCGATGATATTAATAAGCACATTAAGCGTTTTGCACAAATAGAAAAAGAGTTGATTGAAGCGCCTGACGATAATTTTCGCTTTCACAGTGGAGCATAATATTGACCATTTTGATTATTGTGTTTTGTGATTTTCCTTTCTATTATTAACTCTACAAAATTGGAGAGGTAGGCAATCATGCAAATAACAGAAAAAACAAAACGATGGTTGTTTAGTATGTATAATAAGCAAAGCATTGCGACGGTTAAATCTCACAATGTCTCTTATGTTGGTGTGCTTAAACATATCTCTTTTGAATACGTGATGCTAGAAATGCCATTTGGCGTGAAAAAAATTAGTTTTGCTGATGTTGATAAAATCATTGAGCATTCACCACAATGAGGTTAGCTGGAATAGGACGTAGGTTGTAATCTATTTTCATTTAAGTTTTTACATTTTTAGTTAAAATGAGTACGCTTTGCACCTGCATAAACTAGTACGCGTGCTATATCCATTGAAAATACAACGCAAACAAAGCTGTAAAATGGTTTGTAATGGGTATAAGTAAAGCAAGGGTTAATTTATTTAATATATAGGAACTGACTATGTCTGAGTTTTTACAGGCGCTTAATAAGCGTCGCACATTTGCGATTATCTCGCATCCAGATGCGGGTAAAACAACTTTAACAGAAAAAATGTTATTATTTGGAAACTTAATTCAGTTAGCAGGAACAGTGAAAGGTAAAAAATCAGGGCGTCATGCAACGTCCGATTGGATGGAGTTAGAAAAGCAACGAGGTATTTCTGTTACCACATCTGTAATGCAGTTTCCTTATAATCATTGTATTGTTAATCTTTTAGATACACCAGGCCATGAAGATTTCTCAGAAGATACTTATCGCACGCTTACTGCAGTTGATTCTGCTTTAATGGTAATTGATGGTGTTAAAGGGGTAGAAGAGCGTACGATTAAACTTATGGAAGTTTGTCGCTTACGCACAACCCCTATTTTAACGTTTATCAATAAGTTTGATCGTGATACGCGTGATCCTATGGAGCTTATGGATGAGGTAGAAGATGTGCTTAAGATCCAATGTGCTCCTATGACTTGGCCTATTGCTTCAGGCAAGGCATTTAAAGGCGTGTATCACCTATATAAAGATGAAGTGATCTTATTTGAGGCAGGGCATGGTCACCATATCTATAACTATAGGATCATAAAAGGGTTAGAAAACCCAGAGTTGGATGAAACAATAGGCTATTTTGCTGAAGAGTTAAGAGAAGAGGTTGCGCTTGTTAAGGGGGCCAGTCACGAATTCGATTTAGAAAAATATCGAAAAGGTGAATTAACCCCAGTTTTTTTTGGGACAGCGTTGGCTAATTTTGGTGTGAAAGAAATGTTAGATATGTTTACTAAGTTCGCGCCTTCGCCGACCCCTCGAATGACGGATATACGTGAAGTTCATGCTAACGAAGAACCTCTAACTGGTTTTGTATTTAAAATTCAAGCCAATATGGATCCACAACACCGTGATCGAATTGCTTTTTTTAGAATTTGCTCAGGAATGTATAAAAAAGGCATGAAGTTACAACATGTGCGTTTAAATAAACAAGTACAAATTTCAAATGCCCTGACTTTTGTTGCAGGAGAGCGTGAGACCTTAGATGAAGCTTATCCTGGCGATATCATTGGTCTACATAATCATGGCACAATTCAAATAGGAGATACCTTCACCCAAGGTGAAATGATGAAATACACAGGTATTCCAAACTTTGCGCCTGAACTTTTTCGCCGAGTACGTTTAAATGACCCACTGAAAATGAAAGCCTTATTAAAAGGATTGATTCAGTTATCAGAAGAGGGAGCCACACAAGTGTTTAGACCACTTAACAATAATGATCTTATTTTGGGTGCAATAGGAGTATTGCAGTTTGATGTAGTTGCACATAGGCTTGAACATGAATATGGTGTGAAGTGTAGTTATGAACAGGTCAATGTTATTGCTTCACGTTGGATTGAATGCAGTGATAAGAAAAAGCTTGAACAGTTTAAAAATAAATATACTGATAATCTAGCACTAGATGGTGGTAATCATTTAACTTATTTGGCTACGACACGTGTTAACTTACAAATGGCACAAGAGCGTAATTCTGATATTCGATTCTTAGCTACGAGAGAGCACTGATTTACCATTCAACAATACCCAGTTGATTGGGAATATTTATAATTCGTTTAGTGATTTCAGCTTTATCAAGCAACCCGGTTTTGGCATCGTGATATTGAATAACAGAAGCG
Source organism: Candidatus Nebulibacter yamunensis (assembly GCF_024208055.1). Taxonomy (NCBI): domain Bacteria; kingdom Pseudomonadati; phylum Pseudomonadota; class Gammaproteobacteria; order Thiotrichales; family Francisellaceae; genus Candidatus Nebulibacter; species Candidatus Nebulibacter yamunensis. Next base: position 22,693 of record NZ_JAMBMW010000004.1, on the reverse strand, counting down.
CTGTTGACAAGTCCATAACAGATCGCTGTATGAATGCTTTCTCCAGCATAAATTGCACCACAGAAGCTTGAACCAAAGGCATCTCCAGCACCTAATGTATTGATGATATTGTCTACTTTAAGTGCTGGATGAAAGTACATTTTCTTTTCAGTTGCAACGTAAACACCCTCACAACCATTAGTAACTACTACAATTTTTGGACCAAGGCTTAATGCTTTTTGGAAGAAGCTTTTGAGTGAGAAAAAACTATCTTGGTAAATTGGTTGGGTTTCAAGTAAGTTTTGATGGTGATCAAGGCTTTCTTCAGATTGTGGAGCTTCTTCACAGCTTAAAAGAGAACTCATAAGTTTTTGTGCTTCTTGGTAGTTCATGATGAGGATGTCAATGCCACTTATTGCTTCTAAAATAAAGCTACTACCAACTTCTAGTTGGCTATAGCCTGGGTTAATGGCAACCTTGGTATCATAACGTTGTGCAAGCTTGACGATCTGGGGTAACTGGGATGCTGACGATTTGCTTAAAGAGGTCACATAAACAAAGTCAGCTTGTTTAATAGCATCAACTGGTAAGTCTTCAGTAAGTAAATCGCGATTAGCACCACGATAAGCAAAAATGGTTCTATCTCCCTTTAAAGAGGGAACAACATATGAAGTAGCAGTCCCATAGTGGCTAGAAAAGCGTACTATTGAGATATCTACACCTTGATTTTGTAATTCTTGCAGCAGTGACTGACCAATATTGTCTTTACCTACTTTACCAAAAAAGCGTACATTAAAACCAAGCTTTTGTAAGGAAACTGCTGCATTGGTTGCGCCTCCACCACTAAAACATTTCTGATTAGTGACTTCAATTTTAGCGCCCTCTTCTAAAAGCAAATATGATTGTTTAGTATGTGGTTTTTGAATTTCCATCGTTTCCATTTGTTCATATTCGATAATCGTATCTAGTGTGGCGCCACCTATTGTTAATACCTTCATATCGATAAACCTTTTATTGACACAAGCTTAGCAAAGCATTGTGCACTAATTTCAAGCCAGTGTCATCGTGTAATGTTAAAATGGACTCAGGGTGAAATTGCACAGCAATAGCAGGTTTTTCGTTATGTTCTATGGACATGATATCACCATGTTCATTCGTGGAAGTAACTTTTAAGGTTTTGGGTAAGGAAGTAGGATCAGCGATAATCGAATGATAGGCGGCAACAACACAACCTTGGTCAATGTTATCAAACAGCTTTCCTTTATGCTTAAGCTTCCAAGTTTTGCCGTGCATGGGATTACTCAGCAGCTTAAGTTTGCCACCAAATGCTTCAAACATACCTTGTAAACCTAAGCATACTCCAAATTGTGGAATACTTGCTTTGGTAATTTCTTGAATCATTTGTGGCAAAGCAAAGTCAGAAGGAGTGCCAGGACCTGGGGAGTAAATGATAAGGTCAGGTTTTTTATCGATAATTGCTTGAGTGCTAATTGTGCCTGTACGGAAGGTTTCAAGTTTAACCCCTAATTTTCTAAAATAGCTAGCTAGAGTATGGACGAATGAATCTTCGTGGTCGATCATAATTGCATTAACATGATCAAAGCATTGTGGTATCCAAGCTTTAGCTTTTGTTGTAGGATTAAATTGCCCCAATCCCTTATAAAAAGTAGTGGCTTTGATAATTGTCTCAAGTGCTTCTTCTTGTGGTTTGGAATCCCATACAAGTGTTGCACCTGATTGATAATAGGCGTGGTTATTTTTTAAATGTACCGTTCGGATGGTGATGGTTGAGTTCATATCACCATTAAAGCCTAAGCAACCAATTGCACCACCGTACCAATTTCGTGTTTGGACTTCATTTTTTTCAATCAGTTCAACCGCACGCTTTTTAGGGGAGCCTGTTAAAGTGACTGCCCACATGTGGCTTAAAAAAGCATCTAAACCATTATATCCATCTCTAAGCTTACCTTTTACATGATCAACAGTATGAAAGAGTCCAACATAGCGTTCAATAGTCCGCCTAGAAATAAGCTTGATACTATCAGCTTCACAAATACGCGCTTTGTCATTTCTATCAACATCGGTACACATGGTAAGTTCGACTTCATCTTTGTATGAATTAAGTAGTTCACGAATTTTAAGCTCATCTTCCATAGCATTGTTGCCACGGCGAATGGTGCCTGAAATTGGGCAAGATTCAATTTCTTTGCCTTCACAACGTACAAACATTTCAGGGGAAGTCCCAATAATTTGTTCATCACCTAATTGGCAATAAAATTCATAAGGGCTTGGATTCATCGTTTTTAAAGTCTGATATAAATTCGCTGCAGAACCAGACACTTTAGCACTAAATAATCGGCTATAAACGATTTCAAATATATTTCCTTTTCTCATTTCTTCTTTAGCCAATTTGACAAGGTTGACATATTCATCATCCGTTAAAGAAGTTTCAATGGTAGAAAGGGATTTAAATTTTCCTTTGTCACTTGTCAGTGTATTAAAAGATGTAGTGGATTGACTTTGCGTATTAAGCTCATTATTTGATAATTCAAGCTTAAGCTCAAAACTAAGCTCTTTTTGTTTATCGATAACATAAACATGATCTGCAAAAAACAGGTGATAAAGCTTATTGTTTTGATCACGCATATGGTTAAGTTTGGATGACTCAAATGCGAAAATAAGATCATAAGCAAATGCGCCAAAAAGACCAAGCATATTATCTTTTAACTGTCGAAATTCTTCATTTATAATGCGCAAAGGAGTGGCAACCGAAGGTTGTTGACTTCTTTGCTCTTCACTGAAAATTTTTTTGCTAAAATGAATGTGTAAATGAAATTCAGAATGACTGAGAGTTGTAATAGAGAGTTCTGTATGAGCGTCGAAAATAGGTAAAAGAATTTTAAGAATGATTTCCCCTCGTGGATTAAGTGCCTTAAACTTAACCTCGTCTTGGTAAGCAATAATTTCAACAGGTGGATTGATAAATCCTAGTTCCCAACGATTATAACGCCCTGGATACTCGATACCAGATGACAGCATCATCCCTTTGTGGTTATCAAGTGCAGAGGTGATATGGTCTAAGTTATCGAAATTAAGCATTTTTTTGTTATAGTGAACGCTTATACCATGAATGGTTGTAAAATGTTGATGATTCATTCTTTATTCCTTAGTTGTTTCTATATTCTTGTAGTAGTGCAAGAATACAGCGCTATCTTTATCCTGTCGAGTAAGTTATAGCGTTCTATTTATAAGAAAAGTTTATTAAAAATAAATGAATGATATATTTAAAGTTGTAGCAATCAAGTGATATAGTAACCCAAGTCAAAAGACTCACAATCAACAAAACGCAAGGAGAAATATGATGTTTAAAAATTTAGAATCACAGCCTGTGCCAAACGTTACCTTTAAAACAATTCAAGATGGCAAGTGGCAGGATGTAACAACAGATGATCTTTTCAGAGGTAAAAACGTTATTGTGTTTTCATTGCCAGGTGCTTTTACACCTACTTGCTCATCTTCGCATGTGCCGCGTTACAACGAGTTATTCCCACTTTTTAAAAAACATGGTGTAGATGCAATTGTGTGTCTGTCTGTTAATGACACCTTTGTTATGAATGCGTGGAAAAAAGATCAAAAAGCAGAAAATATCCGCTTTATTCCAGATGGAAATGGGGAGTTCACTGAAAAGATGGGTTTGTTGGTAGATAAGCATGATTTGGGCTTTGGTAAACGCTCATGGAGATATTCTATGCTAGTAAAAAATGGGGTAATCAATAAGATGTTTATTGAACCAAGTAAGCCAGGCGATCCATTTGAAGTTTCGGATGCTGATACAATGTTAAAATACATTTCACCTAATGAAAGCTTGCCAAAAGAAGTAACTATTTTTACAAAACCTGGCTGCCCACACTGTGCTAGAGCAAAAAAATTATTGACTGAAAAAGGTATGTTGTTTGAAGAAATCGTTCTTGGTGAGAGTGCGTCTGTTCGCTCATTAAGAGCAGTCACAGGCAAGCAGACGGTGCCTCAAATTTATATTGATGGTCAGCATATTGGTGGAGCAGATCAATTAGAAGCATATTTTAAATAAAATCATAGCCCATTGAGATTAGTTTATGCCGATCACAAAATGGTTTGTGATGGATATGTTTTATAACAGCATTAAAATAGAGACAATAAACATCATTACAATAAAAATCCTTTTCAAAAAATGACTTGGTAAAACATGTACCAATTTAGCACCTACTAAGCCACCTAAGATACAAGGAATGAATGCCGAGAAAAAAATCGGTAAGTTGGCGTAACCAAGGTTATGCCAATTGATACCCATAACAGGTATTCCTAAGCATATCATCCACATTCCTGCAATAGTAGTATAGGTAAAAACAATTGCAGTTGATGTGCCAATTGCTTTTTTGATTTCAATGCCGCAGAGAATAAAAAAAGGAACACTGAAAACTGATACTCCTGTGAGCGTTGAAATTCCACCTACTATACTCGATAAGCTTTTAAATAACGGTTTGGAAATAGTTTTTTTTCTGGGTTTAGATGCTTTGAATATTAATAGCCAAATTGCGGTAAGTAACACGATGATACCAAAAATGTATTTTAGAGAGTGACTATCAATAATAGTTGCAAGATAAGCACCAATAAGTGCACCAATCGTCATAACGATGATAATGCTTTTGTATAGTTTTAAATCAAAATTTTTATATCTAATTTGCTTGTAAGTTGCAATTACACCCAATGGGATAGCACATAACGTGCCAGTTGCAATTGTCATTTGCATGACATGTGGTGTCTCTGGGAAAAAATGATTTATCATCCAAAAAATAGCAGGGACGGATAATAATCCAAACCCACCACCAAAAATACTAGATAAACAGCTTGCCAAAAAGCCCATAATAATTGCGCAGATGATTAACATTTTGCCCTATACTCAGGTGATAAAAGAGGGTGCAATTATATAAAATATAAATATAAAATGATACTTAACTACACGATTCTAAAGTTTGTTTTTTTAAAAAATTTTTACTTAACGTCAACTCAGTTTAAATGTTTATAATACAATCAATTCATTGTTTCTCTTATTAACCTCATTAATCTATGGTTTAACTCTCCTATCATAATTCTGTCTTGGTGGAGTTAGAGTTAATTATACTAGCATTTGTATTGATGCGTGGACGCAATATCCACACGTTATCATTGCCGTGTGACCAGCTCCACTCAGCAATGTTAATACCATTTTGGCTGTCGTCTTCTTTGCGCGTACAATGAATAATTGACAGTGTATTGTTGGCACTAACAGGATAATCCATAGCAATCATGACATGCCCAGGAATGGCAATCAAATCACCTAACTTAATCTCGGAGGCAAATGTGTTTTCAGTGATATTTTTCGCTTCAAGCTCCTGATCTAAAATATCTACATTTGACCAGCTTTGTAGTTGAGTGTATTGTATTTTTTCATCAACGTTTAGACCGTAAACTTGTTTTTTCCATGATAGTTCGAGCATTTTTGTTATCATGCGATTAACTTGGCTTTGTGTACTATATTGAACAAAACCAGAACAATCTGTTCCTTTGAAATTATTTTCATCCTTGAAATTACCTCCCCAGACATAGCCACTATTAAGAAGGTTAAATTGGTGTTTTTTGTGATCGTAAAGTGCAACTGGATGTAATAATTTTTTTAAAGCATTAGATTTAATCGTAATAGGGTAGGACAAGTTTAAGGATTGAAAGATATCTGAGATATTTTCAGACAATTCAAAGACCATATAAATCATGGTGACTTTGCTTACCAGAAAAACTTTAGGTGACGTTTTCAGCAAGTTGGTGCTGTAAACGCTGTCGTTGGTGCAAGTAGAGTTCAAAAGATCAATTGCATCATCAAAAATACCTTTGTAATTATCATAACCAATATATTTTCTAATATCTTTCAACGATATATTTTCATAAGGGAAATCAACATGTTGATACACTTGTTTTAACCAGTAGTTATCCGCTTTAATTTTTTCAATGGTTTTTAGTACTACAGTGTAATTATGGCAATCATAATCTTTTGAGAGATCCTTAAGGAAGTTAAAATCATGCAGGTTTTCGGTATCTGCAATTTCCTTTAATCGAAGTGCATTTGATAGTACTGGGTGATCTGTATAATCAGACAAGGGTGAGTTTTGCACACTATTTACACATATCAAGATTGATAGGGCTAATGTGGCAAATAGATATCTATATCTCATTTTATATTCATAATCAATCTCTATTCCATTACCTAGCGTGGAATATAACGCAGAATGCAGTATATTTTGTATTAACATTCTATAACTAATTGTATCTAATTATGGTATCTATCTTGTCATAGTGGTTAAGATCTCATAATAGATTCTGTATATGGATGTACAAAATCAAATCAGTTATCCTTCAGCAATATAAATTTTGTTCAAGTTGTCTGCCTCGTCAGCATATCGTTACAAATTTGCTTGGCTCTTTTTTAGTAAACGCAGAAAATAATGACTTTGGCTTTCAAGCCGCAATCCTTTACTCTACAATAAAGTACATTTCTACGTAGTAAATGTAAGCCATATGACTATATGCTGTGACCTTTACCAATTAGTTTTAAACTCTTGTAATAACGTTGCTACTGGCAAAGCAATTATTGATTATCTGAAGTCGCAAGGCTTTAGTCGTGAAAATAACAAGACAAAAACCTTAATAACAAAGCTTGAAAACTTACATGAGTCGCAATTAACATCACTTCAATTTGAAGAACTCATGCAATATGAAGATAGAGATTTTTATACTAAGTTATTCTCAAAAATGCTTGTTATACCTGATTTTTCAACTTTTTGTGAAAGACTACAAGAAATTTATAATACGATTATAACCAACAAAAAAGGCAAAGTAGCAAGTTATATTCCAGAACTTAAAAAAGTTAATCCTGAACAGTTTTCTATTTCAGTGTGTACAGTAGATGGTCAGCAATTTAGCATAGGAGACTATAAGACCCGCTTTTGTATGCAATCGATGGTTAAACCGGTATTGTATGCACTCAATTTAGAAGAAAATGGGCTTCAATCTGTGCATAAGCATGTTGGTAGAGAACCCAGTGGTAAAAATTTCAATGAATTGACTTTGAATGATAAAGGATTGCCTCATAATCCGATGATTAATGCTGGAGCGATTATGTCATGTGCTATGATTAAGCGTAAGTTGTCACCTGCTGGGCGTTTTAATCATATTATGCAGGCACTTTATGTATTAAGTGACAGCAACAAGATTACTTTTAACAATGCGGTTTATAATTCGGAAAAAGACACAGCGGATCGTAACTATGCCTTAGGTTATTTCATGCGCGAACATCATGCCTTTCCTAAAAATACGGACTTACATCAAACGCTTAACCTATACTTTCAAGCTTGCTCAATTGAGCTTAATAGCGAACTGTTAGCTATCATTGCGGCAAGTTTTGCCAATGCTGGTACTAACCCTTTAACGCAAAAAGAAGTCTTTAGACCAGAAACGATTAAGCATTGCTTATCGCTTATGTATTCTTGTGGAATGTATGATTATTCAGGTGAGTGGGCATTTTCTATTGGACTTCCTGCTAAAAGTGGTGTTTCAGGTGGGATTTATGTTGTGGTACCAGATGTGATGGGAATTGCAATATATTCACCACGTTTAGATAATCATGGCAACTCAGTGCGTGCAATTGCTGTTTGTGAACAATTAGTTGAACATTATAGTATTCATAATTATGACAGCATTTTGTTTTGTCCAAACAAAATCAATTTATTACAACCAATCCAATTGTCAAAGTAAGGGTTTGTTCCTAGAATAAGGGTCTCAAGATATTCAAGGAGAATAACTATGCTTAAAGATACTATCGCTCAGATCAAACAACTGTTACAAAATACGGGTAAGTTAAATTTTGTCGATACAGAAGCGCTATCTGAGCTTTTGGACCAATTACAAAGCGAACTTGCAACTTTTCCAAAAGATCAACAAGCACAAGCGATTGAAATTGCAAAGCTAACAAAACAGAAAATTGAAATGAGTAAGTTGCAAGATCCAAAAGAGGCTGATTTTAGTGATCTTGAACAAGTAGTTATGGAATACGAAATTACTCACCCACGACTTACAGATACCATACGTTCGATCTGTAACTTGTTATCAAGTATTGGGATTTAAAATAGTTCATGATGATTGATAGTAGGCAAAAAGTAATTTTACAGTATTTAGATATCGATTTATGGTGTTATAAGCATAAGCAACAAACAATTATTGAGTGTATAGATAATAATAAGAATTTTGATTCGATCGTTATAGATACACATTTAGTAGATGTTATTCTATCAACACTTCAGCATAAAAAAGTACTGGCATGTTTTCTAAGTGCTATGTTTAAGCACAAAAAGATTCAGTACCACGAATATTCAACGCTTGATATAAAAAAAATAATGGCATCTAATGGAATTATTATTTATGATGAACGTTTGATGATAGAGGAGTTGGGTGGAACATATGATTACAGAAGTTTTAAAATCCCAATCGATAAACTCACAAGCGCTAATATAAAAAAACAGGCTATGATCCATGTCTACGCAGTATCAGATTTTACCACTAAGTGAAAATTACCTGCCTCAGATGATGGATATTGAGCGTGAAGTATTTGATCATCCATGGTCGGCTTCACTAATGAAAGACAGTATCTTATCCGCACATACTGAAACCTGGGGATTGTTGGACCCTAATGATCGCTTAATTGCCTTTGTGGTTGTCTCGGCTATTTTTGATGAAGCTGAGATTTTAAATTTCTCAGTAGCCAAAATCTATCAACACCAAGGTTTTGGACAAAAATTGTTGGCATATTTAATGAATCATTTGGCGTATAAGAAGATTGAAAAGTTATTTTTAGAGGTGGGGGTCAGTAATATTCCTGCAATTAGTATTTATAAAAAATATGGTTTTGAGCAAATCTCGGTACGTAAAAACTATTACCAAGTTGGTGACAAACAAGAAGATGCACTTGTTTTACAAGCTACTTTACAGCCAAAAGAATCATCTCACTATTTTAGGTAAGTGAAGGATGGCATATCACACTATTTTGAATTGTAGTTTAAGGAGTTCGAGCATTGTTTGGCATATTGCTTTAATTCTACGAATTGTTCGATGACGTTTAAAGCACCTAACTTATGTAAATTTACACCATTGGCATAGCCATGACTGATTAAAATACAGCTCATACCAAGCACTTTGGCACATAAATAATCATTTAACGAATCACCAATCATAAGACTCTGTTCAATTGTAGCGTGAAGTTTATTGCACGCATAGGCTAAAGGTGCAGGATGAGGTTTGTAAAACGCTGTCGTGTCTCCTCCAGCGATGCAATCAAAATAGGGCATTAAATTTAAATACGACAAAATTTTGATAGCGTGTGCTTGTTCTTTGTTGGTAACAACTGCCATAGGGATATTTTGTGATTTAAATATATCTAAGGTTTCAATAACGCCAGGGTAGATATAAGTGTGTTCTCCCATTGTAAGTTCATAGTATTTTAGTGTTAAATCAAGCGCTTCTTTAGCATAACGTTTAACTTTATCTTCGGGCAGATCAAGTGCAAGCACTTTTTGGGTTGTCGTGGGAAAACCTTTGCCAATGATACTTGCCGTTGTTGTATCAGTAATGGCCGTTAAGTTGAAATGAGCGCGCATTTTGTTTAAAGCATAGGTGATGTCTTTAACGCTATTGATCAACGTGCCATCAAGGTCAAAAAAAAGATAGGAAAACTGTTTAGTTGTTTTGATCATAGTGTTTTTTAAGAAAGGTGTGAATGGAGTGCTTGATTTGATCATTATTTATTTGGTCTGCTAAGTGTTTAAAAGCCGTTTGTGCACTTTGTGGTGCAGACTTGGCATGATGATCTTTTTGGTTACCTAAGAGATTGAATTCAAGAATGAGCTCCAGTCTTTCAAGGCGATTAAAGTAGTCACTTGTCTTTAACAATGTAATGAGCTCTTTTTTAAGTTCTCGAAATTTAGAAAGCAATTCTGGAATATCCGTTTTTAACACAAGTTTAGTACCATTGTAAAAGCACACTTTGGTGTGGTTGAAATAGGGAATATTAAAATTGAGCAACGTTTGTTGAGTCGTTTGAGCGATATCGTGCTGTTTTTTTATTGAGTGCAGAAGAGTTGACTTTTTGACAGTAAAAAGCTCATCAACTGAGTAGTTTGTCTTACGGATCATTTTGACGCACTTAGCTTTTGTTATGGAATAAGTTGCAGTATAATCCAAAACCAGTTAAGTGGAAACCAACCCATCGTTTGGAAGATAGATGATTATAAAAAAACTATTTGGTAGCCGTAATGACCGTTTAATTAAAAAAATGCGAAAAACGGTTGATAAAATCAATGCCTTAGAATCTGAAATTGAAAAGTTTACCGATGCTGAATTACAAGCAAAAACGAATGAATTTAAAGAGCGTTTAAAAAACGGCAATACTTTAGAACAGCTGTTACCAGAGGCATTTGCGGTTGTTAGAGAAGCAGCAAAACGCGTTAAAGGTATGCGCCATTATGACGTACAACTTATTGGTGGGATGGTGTTACACTCTGGTAAGATCGCCGAAATGCGTACTGGTGAAGGTAAGACGCTTGTTGCGACGTTGCCAGCTTATTTAAACGCATTAACAGGTAATGGCGTGCATGTGATCACTGTTAATGATTACTTAGCTTCGCGCGATGCTGAGCTTATGGGGAAAATATACAGTTTTTTAGGTTTAACGACAGGTATCATCATTGCTAATTTATCACCAGATCAACGCAGAGCAGCTTATGCTTGTGATATCACCTATGGTACTAACAACGAGTTTGGCTTTGATTATTTGCGTGACAACATGGCTTTTAGCAAACAAGATCAAGTACAAAGAAGTCGCAATTTTGTCATTATTGATGAAGTCGATTCGATCTTAATTGATGAAGCCAGAACGCCTTTGATTATTTCTGGAGCATCAGAAGATAGCTCAGATATGTATTTATTATTTAATCGCTTAGTACCAACTTTGACCAAGCAAACAAACTCGGAAGCAAATGATGGGGATTTTTATCTAGATGAAAAATCTAAACAAGCTTATTTGACAGATCAAGGTCATACAAAAATTGAAGAAGCATTGATGCGTGAAGGCATTTTAAATGAGAGTGATAACTTATATTCACCTCAGCATGTCACCAAAATGCACTATTTAAATGCGTGTTTACGTGCGCATAACTTGTATCAGAAGAATGTTGATTATATTATTCGTGATCAGGAAGTGATTATTATTGATGAGAATACTGGACGAGCCATGGAAGGTCGTCGCTGGTCAGATGGTTTACACCAAGCAATTGAAGCTAAAGAAGCTGTCAAGGTACAAAGTGAAAACCAAACCTTAGCTTCCATTACTTTTCAAAATTTCTTCAAATTATATAATAAACTGTCTGGTATGACGGGAACGGCAGATACTGAGGCCTTTGAATTTCACGAGATCTATGGTTTAGAAGTTGTAGTGATTCCAACAAACCGTCCACCTAAGCGTGAAGATCATCATGATCGTATTTTTGGTGACCAAAAAGATAAATTTAAAGCAATTGTTGAAGATATCAAAACGCGTGTTGAAAAAGGTCAACCGGTTCTTGTTGGTACAGCATCGATTGACACATCTGAAATTTTATCAACGTTACTGCGTAAAAAGAAAATAAAGCATGAAGTATTAAATGCCAAGCAGCATGCAAGGGAAGCGGCAATCATCGCTCAAGCAGGTTATCCAGGGAACGTTACAATTGCAACTAACATGGCAGGTCGAGGTACTGATATTATTTTAGGTGGGAACTGGGAAGCAGAAATTGCGGCACTAGAAGCGCCTACGGTCGAGCAAATTGCTAAGATTAAAGAAGATTGGAAAAAACGTAACCTGCAAGTCATTGAGGCAGGTGGGTTGTGTATTTTAGGTTCTGAGAGACATGATTCACGTAGGGTGGATAATCAATTAAGAGGGCGGTCAGGTCGCCAAGGTGATCCAGGTGAGAGTCGTTTTTATTTATCTATGGATGATAATTTACTACGCATTTTTGCCTCTGAATCTTTAGCTAATAGAATGAAAAAAGCATTGGCAGGGGGAGAGTCGATTCAATTTGGAATGATGACGCGTTTTATTGCTAAAGCGCAATCAAAGGTTGAGCAATACCATTTTGACATTCGTAAGAACCTGCTTGAATATGACAATGTTGCTAATGAACAAAGAATGGTGATTTATAAACAGCGTGAAGAGCTTCTAAGTAGAGAAGATGTTTCTGCCATTATTAACAGTATGCGCTATGATGTAGCAGAAAAGTTATTTCATGACCACGTGCCAGCAAGATCGATAGAAGATCAGTGGGATTTGGAAGGTTTGGAAACAGTATTATTAAATGATTTTGCTATTTCAATTAACTTGCGTAGGATATTAGCAGAGGATGATCATTTAACTGATGAGCACTTAAAGGAAATTGTCGTTAAAGCAATCGTTGATGAATATCAGCATAAAACACAAAATAAAACACAAAACTTAGACTTAACCGCAATTCGTCACTTTGAGAAAGTCAGTTTGATGCAGGCACTTGATAGCCATTGGCGTGAGCATTTAAATGCGATGGATCATTTACGCAACAGTATTAATCTGCGTGGTTATGCACAAAAAGATCCTAAAAATGAATACAAAAAAGAGTCATTTGAGCTTTTTTCGAGCATGCTTGATAACTTTAAATATGAAGTTATTTCTAACTTAGCGAAGATTCGAATCCAAGCGCCAGAAGAAGCGCAAAAAATGGAACAAGAATGGAAGAGTTCGATTAAAAATATCGAAGCACAACATGAAGATGTATTGGCAGGTGGTAGCTCATCAAGACACGATGAAGAGACAGCACATCGTGCACATCAACCATTTGTGCGCGAAACACCTAAAGTCAAACGTAATGATCCATGCCCATGTGGTTCAGGTAAAAAATATAAACAATGTCATGGTGCGTTAGCTTAGATCCTTAGATCTTAGTAGGACTATATTTTTTGCAGCAAGCTACGAGGATTGCTAAATTTGACTCAATGTAGGGGTTAATACTTTGTCAGGCCATAATTTTAAGGAATATGGCAAAGCATTTTTCTTGATTTGAAGGCACGAATGGGTGACGGTATGAAAATTTGAACACTCATTTTTTAAATTGTAACGTTGTATAGAGTTTTTGAAGATCTAATTGTTTATTCCATTTGGCAATGATAATAGTGGCAATTGTGTTGCCAATCATGTTGGTAATGGATCGACCTTCTGACATAAAACGATCTATCCCAAGTATGATTACAATTCCTGCAACAGGAACCGTTCCAAGTGCGGCAAGCGTGCTAGCAAGAATAACGAAACCACTACCGGTCACCCCGGCAGCACCTTTAGAACTAATTAACATGACCACTAACATAAATAATTGCTGCTCAAAACTTAAATGTACATTTAAGGCTTGTGCGATAAAAATTGCCGCAAGTGATAAATAAATTGCTGTACCATCAAGGTTAAATGAATATCCTGTTGGAATAACAAGACCAACGATGCTTTTATCACAACCAAGCTTGGTTAACTTTTCAATTAGGTTGGGTAAGACCGTTTCTGAGGATGAAGTTCCTAAAACGATTAGAATTTCAGTTTTAATGTAACGAATGACTTTAAAAATATTAACCTTGCAATAAAAGTGCAAAATCAAACCAAGCACTACAAAGAGAAAAATAAGGCAGGTAAGATAAAAGCACATGAGTAAACCTAGTAAACCAACTAATGTATGTAAGCCATATTTACCAATGGTGTAAGCCATAGCAGCACAGGCAGCTAAAGGGGCATAGTACATGATGCTATGGATGATTTTGAAAAATACTTTGGATAAATGTTGAACACCTTCTAAAATGGGTTGTCCTTTTTCACCATACATGAGTAAACCAGTGGAAAAAAGAATAGCAATAAATAGTACTTGTAAAATTTCTCCGTCACTAAAAGCACTGAAAAAAGTATGTGGGATGATATTTAAAAGAAAACCAGAAATACTATCCATTTGCTTTGCTTGTCCAATATATGCTTGAGCTGAATGCATGTCTAGACTATTTGGATCAATGTTCATGTTTGATCCTATAGGAAAAAGGTTGGCAACAATCAGACCAATTGCAAGAGCAGCTGTCGTTGTGATGATAAAGTATACCAATGCTGCACCACCAATTTTTCCAACTGCTTTTAAGCTTTTCATTGCAGTAATACCAGAAACAATAGTTAAAAAAATAATTGGTGCGATAAGCACTTTAATAAGTTTAATAAAAACATCTGCAAATGGCTTTAATGCAATTGCAAAGGCTGGCTCAATCGCCCCGAGTATTACTCCGATACCGATACCTATAATAACTTGAATATAAAGATGTTTAAAAATACGCATGTGTTCCCCATTGTTTTTATTTTATGTGTAAATATGTATCAAAATTGCAATTGAGTCAATTGTTTGCAATTTAAAGCATCAAAATCATTAAATTTTTTTGCCATTATTACTTTGAATATGTAGATTGATGAATATAATTTTAACGTGTTTAGTAAGATGACAACAAGTTTCGGAAAAAGAGGGTGAACGTTGGTTAAGTGTGTGCTTAGTATTATATTATTTGTTATGGTAGAGTGTTTAAACCTGATTAGTTGTAAGAGGATGATGAAATGAATTTAGTATTATCTGAACTTGGTAAAAAATCAGAATATAAAACAGAATATGATCCAACCTTACTCTTTCCTATTCCTCGTACAATTAAGCGTCAAGAGCTGGGGATAACAGCTAAGCCAACCTTTAGTGGGGTGGATATCTGGACAGCGTTTGAGGTTTCATGGCTTAATCTTAAAGGTAAACCACAAGTCCGTATTGCGATATTTGAAATTGATGCCTTATCGCAATGTTTGATTGAGTCAAAGAGCTTTAAATTGTATTTAAATTCATTTAACAATAGCCGTTTTGCCGATGATGAAATTGTAATCAAAACAATGCAAGAGGATTTAGAAAAAGCTGCAAATGGTACAGTAAAAGTGACATTGTATTGCTTGACAGACTACCCTATCCAAGTGACTCCAATGTTTGAGGCAGAATCATTGGATGAGCTAGATGTTGAAATTACAGAATATATTACTAATCCTAATTTTTTGTCAGTTAATCCAAAAGTGATTGTTCACGAATGTCTGAGTAGTGATTTATTAAAGTCAAATTGTCTTGTAACGTTTCAACCAGATTGGGGTAGTGTGTTAATTGAGTATCAAGGAGCAAAAATTGATAAGGTTGGCTTGTTAAAATACATAATCTCATTTCGTAACCATAATGAGTTTCACGAGCAATGTGTAGAGCGAATTTACAATGACATTATGCAAAACTGTAAACCTGAAAAGCTTATGGTTTATGCACGCTATAGTCGTCGAGGTGGATTGGACATTAATCCGCTTCGTAGTAACTTTACTCTTGCTGAGAAATTGAAAACATTGCGTTTAGCAAGACAGTAAGTCAAAGATCAGATCTTTGATATTCTCTTAATTTAGGCTGACAAGGAACGTTTGAGTATTCTTCAATCTGGTAAGCGATTTTACATGACTCATGTTCGCATAATTGATATGAATTATCAGATAAACCTTCAGGATATACTTTTTTACCTGATTGACAAATATCATTTATTGCCTTTGCAAACTTGATCTTTTCTCCCATCTCATTGCCTTTTAAACCTAAATACGCACCATCTGTTTTTAAGGCGCTATAGGCTTTATCTTCACTTAATGTTTTATCATTAAAACTGTCAATCTGACATAAATATCCTGACTCACATGACCATTCAAATGTTGTATATGGTCCATGTAATGACTGATAGTTATATAAGTTGGTTGCGTAGATTGCAACCATTCCCAAATAGGAAGTCAAAGTACGCATAGCAGATTTAACAGCACTGCGCGCGCTAATAGCTTGTTGAATTAATTCTTGTGGTAATATTTCACCTTGATAATGGATCGCTTTATAGCTATCTTGAAACTCACGCGTAAAAATTTGCGTAATCAATTCATTATAAGCCTTTCTTACAAGCCCGTCTGATGGTTGAATCAAAAGGTTCATTTGAAGCTGTGTGTCTAAATAGGAGAAACGTGCTAAGGAAAGTGATTTGCAAAATGCCATTGGATATTTGCTATATAAAGTTTGTGAAATCCATTGAGATAGGGCTTTATCAGTCTTAGCTAACTTTTGTATTTCTTGCAGTTGATGTTCAATATATTGTCTTGCAAAATGATCACCTGTTATTGCTTTATCTAAATTTTCAGAAAAATCTTTTTTGAATGCCATGATAGCATCAATATTTTCATTAAACATATCTTCAAAGAGAATGTCATCGAAAAAATATCCTACA
Source organism: Candidatus Nebulibacter yamunensis (assembly GCF_024208055.1). NCBI lineage: Bacteria > Pseudomonadati > Pseudomonadota > Gammaproteobacteria > Thiotrichales > Francisellaceae > Candidatus Nebulibacter > Candidatus Nebulibacter yamunensis. The sequence goes on along the minus strand of NZ_JAMBMW010000004.1, from coordinate 6,250 downwards.
TAGTGAGGATCGTTAACGTTGGCGTTACTTTTAATTTCGGTAGAAGCAAAACTGACTGAAGATAACAGTGTAGTAATAGTGAAGGTAGAGATTATTAGTTTTTTTATCATCATAATTTTATTTCCTTTTGTTTTTTAACATCGTATTTTAGCCTATGTGACATTTCAATGCTCTTGTCTTAGATTCAACGTTTAGATGATGTTTTGTAATGACTCAGCTGATTGAAAAGGCTTGCAGATAAGTTTTGCTAATTTTTAGCATTGGTATATTCCCATTTGCCATAAATCCCTCTAGTATCACCAACTGACTTAGGTGCGCAGTGCGTTAAAAGGGAAATTGGTGAAAGACCAATACTGTACCCGCAACGGTAAACCAGTGTATTTAAAAGATACTAGAAGATCTTGCATCACTTACTAATAAGTTAAAGAGTGAAACAGTTATGGTTAAGTCCGAAAATCTGCCTATGTCTAAATGTTTACGGGGATATAAACGAAAAAGAGGATAAAATGAAAAAACAGATTTACATCGTAATCAGCTTGAGCTTCGCGATGACACATTTTGCTTGTGCAGATAATTCACAAGAAAGTGCTCACTATACACTACCAACTATCGTTATTCACTATAACAAACAAGGGACTCAAGCACACACGAGTGATCTCAAAGCAACCAATCCAATTGCCGTTGAGTTATTTCCAAGCTATGGCAATCAAATTATCGACAATATGCTTAAACAAAACGCATGGGTAGAAACTAGAATAAGCAGTGGCGCTAATCCTACATATTATCTTAAAGGGCAACGTGCAACGGTGTTGTTAAACGGGATGTCATTGAATCAATTTAATAGTCAAGCGCAAAATACCTCGCTTGTTCCAGCCAATAGCATAGAAACCATCGACATCAATCCAACTGCAAGCAGTGTATTATATGGCTCAATGGGATTAGGTGGTACAATCGCGATCAAACAAAAATTTATTGATTACAATCAATATTTGATTGGCATGAGTACAAGTTATCCACTAGGAGGTGGAGTCAATCTTTTTGTAAATCAACTATTAGATCAGCAAAAAACCTGGGCTTTTCAATTGATCACCAATACAGAAAGTTTGGATAACTATCGCGATTATTCACGCAATAACAACAATAATATTGATTTTACATTACTACATCAAACAAACACTCAACAATTACGCTTTAATTTTAGTGATAGTTATCAATATCTGCATTTCCCAGGTGGTCTATCTCAATTAGAAAGCGATCAAGATCCTTGGCAAGCAAGTTCTTCTGGCAGACAAAAATATATCAATCACACTATTAATAGCCAGCTAGGCTTAACTCAAAAAATTAATCAAGAATTCATCTTTAACTTACAATCACAATATCAACAACAATGGGCAAATGTGATTTTTGCCAATCCAGGCTATGGTTCATCGAAACAAAACAGTAGTCTTTTTTATCTGCGTCCTAGCATTACTTATCAAAACAATTGGTTAAAAAATATTACAGGTTCTGAGTTCAACTATCAAACGTTTAAGCAAAGCTCGACTATTTCAGACTCTAGACAAACAAATGTCGCTATTTTTAACCAAGCAGATCTAAAACTAAATCTAAAGTGGCAAACAGGTGTGGGTGGTCGTTATGAACATAGCTATACACAAGGAGACCTTATCTTATCTGCCAGTCACGGCTCACAGATTATTAATATCGGTGCGGGAGAGTTGTATTTGCAATACAACTGGGCAACAAGCTTTAATACGCGTGCATCTATATCTTATGCTTATCAGTTACCTTTTATCGATCAGTCTAACCTTACACCTGGTTTAACTTCAAATTTTGGATTGGATCCACAAACTGCTTGGATTTATCAAATAGATAATCAATATAAAAACAACAAACTTGAACTCAAGAATAGTACTTATTGGATGCTAATTAACAATCAAATTGCTTATAATGGCAATGATCCAAGTTCATCTTTTGGTGCCAATATTAATTTTCCACCTACTCAAACGATTGGTAATTTATTTTCGCTTGACTATAGATGGTCACAAATGCTGAGTAGCGGCGGTAGTTTTGTGCTTAATTTAAATACATTTAGATTTGGTACATTTAGTCATGCTAACAATATAAAAACTGATATCAGTAATAATACCGTTCCAGGTCAATCTCCTTTTAGTGCTGAGATTCACGGCAATTGGCATCTCATGCCTGATTTGACGTTATGGTTGCAACAGCAGTATTTCAGTGCTCAATATGCTGATGGTGATTATTCCAATACGCTTGCCAAACAAAGTGGATACTTTCTTACCAACCTTGGCGCTAAGTATCAAATCAATCAATGGCAATTTAACTTAAGTATTTATAACTTATTTAATAAGTTTTATTACAGCTATGTTGCCACTGCTGATTTTAAGCGTCTAAGCTATTATCCTGCAAATGGCATAACAGCAATGCTTAACATCCAGTACACTTTTTCGTAACCTTTTATGAAAAAAGCATTAGTTTTTTCGTTTTTAATACACGTTGTCGTTATTGCTACACTTACTTTGATTAATTTCTATATATTTGTCCCGATACATAAAGAGCTTATATTTTCAAATCACCTACAAAGTATACCTGCACATATTGTTTATTTTACCCAACCACACATTACCAATATTGAAAACACACCAAACTCTACTCAAAATAAATTTAACTTTATAAAACGACATTCAACAGTAGAGCAATCACCCATCCTTGTGATAACTAGTAATAAACCAAAGTTTGTCACTCCTTTAGAAACAAAAGGGAATCAACAGAAAAACAATATTGACCTTACCGATACGCCTAAATTTACTCAACAAGTAACAAGCTATAGCACTTCCAGAGAAGTACAACAAGCCTTGTCACACTTGCAAAGTGCATTGACTGAGCTTTTAAATCAGCATAACCCAGACTACAGTACCAAGTTTGATATTTACATCACACTAGAGAAATCAGGTACGATAAAGTCGATTGTGTTTAGCCCCTCACCCCCTAATCAGCTTAAGGAATATATTCTCTATTTTTTACATCAACAAAGCTATACAAAAAAACTAAGTTTTAAGGATGATGTTAATATAAATATTCCAATTCAGTTGGTGTTTTAAATCATACTTTTTGTGTAGTTATAAACCGATGTGGCACCGCTTTTTTATCTTCTATTATTTTGAAGCCTGCTTTTGTAAACATTTTTTCTAAATCCATCGTATGAAATGCGTTAACAAAGGGTTCGTTGAGCTTTTGTGATAACAATCTAAAATACATTCCTTTAAAGCCATGTGTTCTGAATAAAGACCAATAACTTTGATGATATTGGACAGGCGATGGCTCAACAATAACGAAAAGCCCACCCTTCTTCAATACCCTATTGGCTTCTTGCAACAACTTTTCAATATATTTTGGTGGGATTTCATGTAAAACGTAACATGCACTTAACCCTTCAAAGCGTCGAGTGCAAAAAGGAAGCGCTTCTGCGATTGCTTGAACAAAGTATATGTCCTTATAAGTCTTAGCTGCACATTGCAGCAAATAAGGACTAGGATCGATTGCCCAGACATCAGTCACGCCTTGCGCCTTTATGGCAGCGGCTGTTTTAGCACCAGCACAACCTATATCTAATACCGACCAACAGCACCCTAATTTTTCAGCAATATATTGTCTTGCTTGTGGCATACTATTTAACATTACAATATCAAAACCTTTTATATAGCCTTTGGTTAAAGTGTTTGAATAATTTCCGCCAGGAAGGTTATGAAATTCTTGTAATACGTATTTAGGAATAGATGATTTTCCAGGTAAATCATCTACAATTTTAATTGCATTTCGCTTGGATGAAAAAGTTGCTTTCAAGAGCAAAAACCATGTATAAGGATGCTTAAAATTAAGCTCATCTACCCATGAATTTGGCAATTTGACATTCTGCCAATCCACTGGAGTGGGGTCATTTGCATCTGCTTCTTCGTTTTTCAATTGATTTACACTTAAACTTTTAAAAAAAATTTCTGACAGACTATACACACTTATTATTTTTTTTCTACAACCATTACCGCACGGGATAATTTGTAAAAATTTAAAATAGCAAAAACGAGTTTGCCATAAAAACCTGCTGCTATTATGATGTATTGTACGCGTGCTTAGTAAAGCTTATGGTTGTGAATATTGAATTCTTTATTTTAAAAAGTGCAGATTCAAAGAGCTATCTTCAATTTGTTGCTGATCAGGTTAAAGCATATTATCAGGGTAATAAACCTATTGTTATTTATGCTGAACCTAGTATTTGTCAAGCGCTAGATAAGCTATTGTGGTTTGATCAGGAAGATAGCTTTATTCCACATTTTTATGTGACTAAAGATAGTGAGTTGGAATATATCAACTTACCAGTACTTTTGGTAAGTGATGCTGGTTTTTTGGATAAGTGTATAAAAGATACTCTAATTGACCTATCCTTGCAAACAGAGGTTAACTATAGTCAGTTCTCAAGTTTAATAAAAATAGTCGATCAGGAGCCTTATCGCCTTAAGGCATCGAGAGTGCAGTATAAGCAATTACAACAACAAGGCTATCAAATACAAGTTCACAACTTTTAAAGAAAAAATGGAGCAAATAGCTTCAATATTTAGTAATTTTAATTTTTATCGGAATAATTATTATTTTATATTCTGTCGCTTGTAAGCTACAATCAAACCATGAGACAGATACGCATATACAAAACACCAGATGGTAAAGAGCCTTTTAAAACATGGCTAGATAGCATCAAAGATAAAATAATTAAAGCCAGAATACGTAGGCGAATTGATCGTCTATATTTGGGTAATGAAGGCGATCATAAGCATGTTGGCAACGGAGCATTTGAACTGAGACTAGCATTTGGTTCTGGATACCGTGTTTACTATGCCAAAGAAGCTGATATCACCTATATTTTATTGCTTGGCGGAGATAAAAAACACAGTCTAATGATATTAATCTAGCTCAAAAATATTGGCTTGAACTAAAATCAGGAGATCATTGTGAATAACTATATTACACAAAACACAACTGATTATCATGCAAACCTAATCCAAAGCTTACATGATAAAGATGAAGCCACTGCTTATTTAGAAGTAGCACTTGAAGAATACGAAGATGATGGTGATAGTCAGGCTTTTATGCTTGCCCTTAAAATGTTGTCGAAGCACAGGGTGGAATAGGTTATTTATCAAAAAACGGGATTAGATCGAGCACACTTATATAGGGTATTATCTAGCAAAGGAAATCCAAGATTTTTAACACTAGGTAATATATTAAAAGCCCTAGGTTTTAAGCTATCAGTAAATGCTATATAGAAGAGCTAGTAAGACCCCATGTAATTGATAAAACACTAGAAGACGGATAAGGCTATGGCTTTAGATAAAGAGAGAGAAAAAGAAGCAATGCAATGGTGTAATGGAATATCTGGAGACATGGCGAGTGAAACGCGGTGAAGTTTGGTGGGTTGAATTTGATCCCGCTGTAGGGAGTGAAATAAAAAACAAGATCAGCGGTAATTTTAAGCAATGACCTCGCGAATAAACACTTGTCACGTGTTGTATTAATTCCGCTCACAAGCAATACAGAGAAACTTTACCCTGGTGAAGCTTACGTGACTTTGAATGGAAACAAGAGTAAAGCGATGGATGATCAGCTCATGGCAGCAGATAAAGCAAGACTTAAGAGTCAAATTGGATCTATAACACAACATGATCTGCTTACGATAGAAGATGCAATTAAACTTCACTTGAGTTTTCAGAATTAGCAATAGGTGTTTCAAACAATTCCCTTATAAATAAGAGATGGTGCTATATTAATTACTTCTTTAAAGTCGGTATAGATCACCATATCAAAACTCTCACAAAAAAAGCGAAAAAGCTTACCTTTAAATTATAGATTGTCTTAATTCTTAAATTTAGATATGGACTATCTTTAACGTAGATTTAAATAAAATAAAAAGGGTTATCTATCATGATCAAGCAATTATATAAAGTCGTACAGAGCCAATTACACACGCTTGTTTCAGCAAATAAAACCAATAAAAATAAAAAAGATAATAGGATGTTCTATCAACCTCAGCCTTCATTGTTGCAAGAGTTAGAGCCTCGCATTATGTTTGATGGTGCAGCAATTGCCACAGTCGATATCATGGATGGAGTAAACGCCGATGAACAAAACTACGTGTTAGCGGCGCTTGCCGAAAATGAACATGCCAATCAGACAGAAAGTC